>JALYMV010000334.1 GCA_030773575.1 Actinomycetota bacterium | reverse complement strand
GAACACGCAGGCCGAGACCAGCAGATACCAGGAGACTTCCATTGCTACTAAGCCCCGATCCCGGCGTTCTCGGCCTGGGTCTCCAGTGGCTGGGGCGACTTGGTGCCGGTGCTCAGGTGATCGGTCTCGCCGCGCATCAGCTCACCGACGCTCAAGTGCCCGGGCATCTCGAGACCCGCCCGCCGGCGTGCCAGGACGACCGCGCCCACGGCGGCTATCAGCAACAGCAGCGAGGCGACCTCGAAGGCGATCAGGAACTTGGTCAGCAGGAGGCGGCCGATCTCGGCCGGAGTGCCGAAGGCGGGGAAGAAGCCGGTGCCCTCGGTGCCGAGCTGGGTCAGTCCGGACCCCAGCATGGCGATGACCAGCTCGGCCAGGAGCACGCCGGCGAAGAGGACGGACAGCATCTTCATGCCCGGGCCGCTCGGCGGAGCCAGCGCCTTGCGGTCGCCGCCGATGTAGGCGACGACGAAGACGTAGAGCACCATCACGGCGCCGGCGTAGACCACGACCTGCGCGGCGGCGAGGAACTCGGCGCGTAGAAGCAGGAACAGCGCCGCGAGCGCGAGCAGGTGCGAGACCAGCGCCAGCACCGAGTAGAACGGGTTGCGGATGACCACGGTCCCGATCGCCCCGGCGATCACGCCGAAGGCAGCGATGAAGAAGACGACTTCCGCCATGGGCCGAGGGCGGGAGACTACTCGCCGGCCGACCGCAACGGCGTGCGGTCGAGCGGCGCGGACAGGAGCATCTCCTTGGTGAAGATGAGGTCGGAGCGGTTGTAGTCCGACAGCTCGTAGTCGTGGCCCATCGTGATGGCGTCGAACGGGCACGCGATCTCGCAGTAGCCGCAGAAGATGCAGCGGGTCATGTTGATCTCGTAGACCGCGGCGTAGCGCTCGCCGGCGCTCACGCGATTGTCCGGGGTGTTCTCGGCGGCCACCACCCGGATGCAGTCCGCCGGGCAGGCGGCGGCGCACAGCGAGCAGCCCACGCACTTCTCGAGGCCCGTGTCCTCGAAGCGGTGGAGGCGGTGGCGGCCGCGGAAGCGCGGGAAGACGGGGGTCTTCTCCTCCGGGTACTGGATCGTCTGCGGGCCCTCGACCATCCGCGCGAACGTCGTCTTGAGGCCGCGCAGCGTCTCGCCGAACGCGCGGTAGGCGCCGCCGGCGCCGCCCGGCTCGGGGCCGCGCTGGACGAGGATGACGTCGTCGCCGGGGGTCCAGGTCGAATCGGGCATCTAGAAGGCCACCACCAGGATCGCGGTCACGAGGGCGTTGAGGGTCGCCAGCGGCAGCAGGACCTTCCAGCCGAAGGACATGAGCTGGTCGTAGCGCAGGCGCGGCAGCGTGCCGCGGACCCAGATGAACAGGAAGAGGAAGAACAGCATCTTCACGATGACCACGATCGGGTCGACCCAGGTCGGCGGGTCGATCCCGAACGGCAGGTTCCACCCGCCGAGGAAGATGGTCACCGTGAGGCCGGAGACGACGACCATGTTGAGGTACTCCGCCGCGAAGAACGCCGCGAAGCGGCCGCCGCCGTACTCAGTGTTGTAGCCGCCGATCAGCTCGGCGTCGGCCTCGGAGAGGTCGAAGGGCGCGCGGTTGGTCTCCGCGAAGCCGGCGATCAGGAAGATCAGGAAGCCGACGAACTGCGGGACGATGTACCAGAGCCCCTCCTGCGCGTTGACGATCTCCGTCAGCGACAGCGTGCCGGCCATCATGATCACGCCGACCAGCGCGAGGCCCTGGGAGACCTCGTAGGAGATCAGCTGCGCGGCGGCGCGCATCGCGCCGAGGAACGAGTACTTCGAGCCCGAGGCCCAGCCGCCGAGCATGAGGCCGTAGAACGCGATCGAGCCGAACGCGAAGGCGTAGAGGACGCCCACCGACGGGTCGATCCCGTAGAGGCCGACCGGCGTGCCGAAGATGTCGACCGTGTCGGAGAACGGGATGATCGCCATCGTCGCGACGGCGGTGAGCATCGAGATCACCGGCGCGAGCGCGAACAGCCAGCCGATCGACGTGCGCGGGCGGAACTGCTCCTTGAAGACGAGCTTGCCGATGTCGGCCGCCGCCTGCAGGGCGCCGTAGGGCCCGACGCGGTTGGGGCCGTAGCGGTGCTGGAGCCGGCCGAGGATCTTGCGCTCCCCCATCAGGGCGACCGGGACGAGGTTGAAGACGATCCCGAAGATCACGAGCGACTTGAGGATCTGGATCCACCACGGCTCGTAGTAGCCGACGCGGGCGAAGGTCTCGACGGTCTCGAACGCGGCGCTCATTCGTTGAAGCCCTCCAGCGGCGTGCCGGGCGGGCTCTCGGGCGGCGCGAGGTTGAGCATCTCCGCGTGTCCCTCGGCCGCGGGCTGGTGGATCACGTTGGCCCCGGTCGGGATCTCCGAGGTGGCGCCGCCGACGCGGCGGACCTCGACGAGCGGCTCGGTGAGGGCGTTGGCGGGATCGCCCGCCGTCCCCTCGACCACGAAGACGGTGCCCGGCGGCAGCGAGGCCCGCAGGCGCGCCGGCCCCTGCACGCGCGTGCCGTTCGTGCCCAGCTCGACGGTGTCCCCCTGGACCACGCCGAGGCGCTCGGCGTCGACGGGCGAGAGCTCGACGGACTGGCGCGGGCGCAGGAAGGCGAGCGCGGGGGAGACGTCGACCTCCTTGGAGCTCCACAGGGAGCGGAACGTCCCGAGCCGCAGGGAGCCGTCGGCCTGGGGGACGGGGCGCGGGGGGTCCAGGCGGGCGATCTCCCAGCCCGGGAACTCGATCCGGCCCGCCGCCTCGCGCTCCGTCCAGCGCACGCCGCGCCCACCGATCTCGTCGAGGGTGAGGCCGTTGTAGAAGGCGACGGCGTCGAAGAGCTGCGCGGAGGCCATCGGGCCGGCCAGGATCCGCATGTCGAGGTCGAGCGCCCTGGCGAGGTCGGCGATGACCCGCCAGCCGCCGCGCACGCCCGCGTCGTGCTCATCGCCCGGCACGTTGGGCCGGCCGATCGCCACCCGCAGCCGCTGCAGGCGGCCGTCGGGGTGGGTGACCGTCCCCTCCTTCTCGGCGTAGGCCTCCGCCGGGAAGATGACGTCGGCGTGCTCGCGCAGCGTCTCCGTGAGGACGTTGTCGAAGGCGATGACGCTCTGGGCGGCGCCCAGGCCGGCCTCCCACGCCGTGCGGTCGGCGTGGGTGCGCAGCGGGTCGGCGTACCAGAGCACGAGCGCCGAGAGGTCGCCCCCGCCGAGCCCGGCGGCGATCGCGTCGGCGCCGGTTCCGGACGGCTGTGCGACGGCGGAGTAGCCCGGCCCGTGGGAGGAGGCGAAGCCCGCCTCGCGCAGGCCGCGGCCGTTGGCCGACGAGGGGACCTCGAGCAGCCCGGCGCCCGGGCGGCCCGCCAGGCCGAGGCGGGT
>JALYMV010000333.1 GCA_030773575.1 Actinomycetota bacterium | reverse complement strand
GCCCGGCGGTAGGAGCGCCCGGCGACCCGCACGTACTCGCCCGTCCGCCGGTCGAGCGGGAGCTGGCGCTCGACCGGGTACCACTCGTTGTGCTGCTCGATGAGCTCGTTGAGCTCGGCGAACGACCACTCGCCCGCGAGGGCGCTCCAGCGCTCGGCGAAGGCGACCGCGTCACCCGCGCACTTGTCGCGCAGCGCGCGGTGGGCGCGGAGCAGGCGGCGCTCCTCGCGCGCGACGCCGGCGTCGATCTCCCCCCCGCTCCATCCAGCGCGGGACCCCGCCGCCCTTGAGGTAGGTCTCCACCGAGCGCTGCGACTGCCGCGCGCGCTCGGACAGCGGCGATCCCCTGCCGGCGTCGTCGTCGAGGTCCCGGGTGACCAGGCGCTCGACGACCGAGCTCTCGTCTTCGTCGCGCTCGCGCATGGGAGCCCTCAACGGTAGGAGCCCGCTCTGGCGTCAGAACCGGAACCTGCGCCGCGGGCAGCGCTCGCCGGGATCGCCGAAGCGCGACTCGCCGGTCGTGCGGATGCACGCGCCGTAGGAGAAGCGGCCGCGGTAACGCCTCGGGATCCGGACGTCGACCTCCGCGACGTAGCGATCGGGCCGTACCCGCCTGGGCCGCGCCGCCCCGGCGAAGCGGGCCGTCCTCGAGCGCCGCGGGCCGACGTAGAAACGGGTGAGCCCGCGGAGGCCGGCGTTGCGGGTGACCGTCAGCGTCTGCCGGATGCGCACGACGTTGCGCCGCACCGTCCGCACCGAGAGGCGGCCGCGCGGGAAGACGTACGCGCGCACCGCCGGGCTCGCGGCGCCGGCCTCGACCGCCACGACCCGCACCTCGTGGTTGCGGTCGAGCGCCTCCGTGAAGCGGAACTCGCCCTCAGGGCCCGTCGTGGCGGTGTCGAGCGGCGCGAAGGCGTCGGTGTAGGGGTGCCGGCGGGCCTCCAGGGTCACCACCCGGCCGCCCAGCGGGGCGCCGTTCTCGCTCAGCGTGCCGGACAAGCGGTGCTCCTCGCCGAGGACCACGCCGCCGCCCGGGGCGACGCGGAGGTCGACCTCCGCGGCGGCGGCCGGGGCGGCTGAGATGAGGCAGAGCAGGAGCGTCAGGACGGCGGTGCGCATGCCGTCAGTCAACACGGCCGGGCCGCTAGGGTTCCGCGCCCCATGCGCTTCTATGAGTACGAATCCCGCCAGATCGTGGCCAAGGCGGGCATCCCGGTCTCGCCGCACGGCTTCGCGACGACGCCCGGCGACGCCCGCCGCATCGCCGAGGAGATCGGCGGCCCCACGGTGATCAAGTCCCAGGTCCTCACGGGCGGCCGGATGAAGGCCGGCGGCGTCAAGTTCGCCGACACGCCCGACGAGGCCGAGGCCCACGCCCGGGACATCCTCGAACTCGAGATCAACGGCCACATGCCGCGCGGCGTGCTGGTCGACTCGCGCGTGGAGGTCAAGCAGGAGTACTACGCCGGCGTCGTCTGGGACGGCACCCGCAAGCAGCCGGTGATGCTCTTCTCCGACATGGGCGGGATCGACATCGAGGAGGTGGCCGAGACCCACCCAGACCACGTCGGCCGCGGTCACTTCTCGACGATCCACCCGCTCTCCGACTACCAGGCCAAGCAGGTGATCGCCTCCACCGGCGTGACCGGCAAGGCGCTGCAGAGGGCGACGCCGATCCTGGCGCGGCTGGCCAAGCTCTTCGTGGAGCGCGACATGACGCTCGCCGAGATCAACCCGCTCGCCGAGCTCGAGGACGGCTCCTTCGTCGCGGTCGACGCCCACATGGACATGGAGAACGAGGCCCGGCCGCGCCAGAAGGAGATCCTGGCCGAGCTCGGCGTCGGCGACGAGGAGACCCGGCAGGCCCGCGAGGCCACGCCGTTCGAGCTCGCCGGCGAGGAGGTCGACGCCATGGACCACCGCGGCGTGGCCGGCAACGTGACCGAGTTCGGCGGCAACCTCGGCCTGGTGATCGGCGCCGGCGGCGGCTCGCTGACGCTCTTCGACGCGGTCCGCGCCCACGGCGGCAACCCCGCCAACTACTGCGAGATCGGCGGCAACCCGTCGGTCAAGAAGGCGGCGGGCCTGGCCAAGCTCGTGCTCCAGAAGCCGGGCGTGGACAAGATCGCGGTGATGATGTCCATCGTCTCCAACACCCGGGTCGACATCGTCGCCCGCGGCGTGATCAAGGCCTGCATCGAGCTGGGCTACGACCCCGCCGAGAAGATCGCGATCTTCCGCATCCCGGGCGCCTGGGAGGAGGAGGGGTTCAAGATCCTCGAGCGCTATGGCGTCGAGTACGCCGACCGCTCGGTCTCCATGCACGAGGCGGCGCGGCGCGCGGTTGAGAAGATCGGCGGCGGGCGCAACGGCGGCGCCTCCGGCGCGGCGATGCGGCAGACGACGGCCGAAGTCGGCGCGGAGACGGGCGCGTGAGCATCCTCATCGACGCGGACACCACCTTCATCGTCCAGGGCATCACGGGCCGCGAGGCCGTGAACCTCACGAGAGAGTGCCTCGACTACGGCGCCGGCGCCAAGGTGGTCGGCGGCGTGACCCCCGGCCGCCGCGGCCGCGAGGTCCACGGCGTGCCGGTCTTCGACTCCGTCAAGCAGGCCGTCGAGCACCACGGCGAGCCGATCAAGGGCTCCGTGGTCACGGTCCCGCCCGCCTTCACCAAGGACGCCGTCTTCGAGGCGATCGACAACGGCATCGAGCTCGTCGTGATCGTCACGGAGCGCATCCCGCGCGCCGACGTCGCACAGATGGTCGAGCTCGCCTCCGAGCGCGGCGCCCGGATCATCGGCCCCAACT
>JALYMV010000332.1 GCA_030773575.1 Actinomycetota bacterium | reverse complement strand
CGGCTCGCCCGCACACCGCGGCGCGGCGCGCACCGGGTGATCCTCACCGCGCGGGACGCCACGGGCCGCTCCGTGCGGGTCGTGCGCTCCGTGCGGTTCAGGCGCTGACCCGCGGCGCCCGCCCCGGCTCACGGGGCCGGGCGCTCCTAGAATCCCGCGCCCATGGACGACTCCGCGATCGCGTACGACGCGCAGGGCCTTGTGCCCTGCGTCGTCCAGGACTGGGCGTCGGGGGAGGTGCTCACCCTGGCCTACATGAACGCCGAGGCGCTGCGCCGCACGCGCGAGACGGGGGAGCTGCACCTGTGGTCGCGCTCGCGCGCCGAGCAGTGGCACAAGGGCGCGACCTCGGGCAACACGCAGGCCGTGCGCGCGATCCGCTACGACTGCGACGCCGACGCGCTGCTCGCGCTCGTGGAGCCGGCCGGCCCCGCCTGCCACACCGGCGAGCGGACCTGCTTTCACCGCGGGGAGCTCGAGCCGCCCGCGCCCCACGAGGCGCTCCCGGCGCTCGGGCGGACGCTCGCCGCCCGCGCCGCCGCCGCACCGGAGGGCTCCTACACCGCCCAGCTGCTCGCCGACCCGCCGCTGATCGGGGCCAAGGTCCAGGAGGAGGCCGAGGAGGTCGCCCGCGCCGCCCGCGAGGAGCCCGACGAGCGGGTCGCCGAGGAGGCGGCCGACGTCCTCTACCACCTCGCCGTGCTGCTGCGCTCGCGGGGGCTGGGGCTCGACGCCGCCGCGGAGGTGCTCAATGGCCGTCGCCGCCTCGAGGGCCCCTCGCCTGAACCGGGGTCCCGGTGATCGCAACAGGCGAGGGGCCTAGCATCGGAGCCCTGAGAGGCCACGTCACCCCCTCGCTCGAGGAGGTGGGGGCGATCGCGGCCACCGGCGAGCACAACCTGGTGCCGGTCGGCCAGACCTTCATCGCGGACTGCGAGACGCCCGTCTCCGCGTTCCTCAAGCTCCGCGGCGCCGGCCCCGCCTTCCTGCTCGAGTCCGCCGAGCAGGGCCAGCGCGTCGGGCGCTGGTCGTTCATCGGCTACAAGCCACGGGGCGTGCTGCGCTGGTCGCTGGCCGACGGCGGCGACCCCTACGCGCTCGCCGACGCCGAGGTCGCGCGCCACCGCCAGGCGCCGCTGCCCGGCCTGCCGCCCTTCACCGGCGGCGGCGTCGGCTTCTTCGCCTACGACTGCGTCCGCGCCGTCGAGCCGCTCGGCGAGCCCAACCCGGACGGCCTCGGGCTGCCCGACATGGCGCTCATGCTCTCGGACGTCCTCGTGGCCTTCGACCACCTCAAGCACACGACCACCGTGCTGGCCAACGTCTACGTCGAGCACGACCTCGAGGCCGCCTACGCCTCGGCGGCCGGGCTGATCGCCGAGGTCCGCGAGCGCCTCGCGGCCCCGCTGCCCGAGATCCCGCCCCACCCGGTCGAGCGCGAGGAGCCACACTTCGAGTCCAACCTCGAGCGCGAGGCGTTCGAGGCGATGGTCGCGCGCATCGTCGAGTACGTCCACGCCGGCGACGCCTTCCAGGTGGTGCCCTCGCAGCGCTGGTCGGCGCCCAGCCCGGTCGAGCCGTTCTCGATCTACCGGGGGCTGCGCGCGGTCAACCCGTCGCCCTACATGTACTTCCTCGACTTCGAGGACTTCCAGATCGTCGGCGCCTCGCCCGAGCCGCTGCTCACCGTCTCGGGCCGCCGCGTCGCCACCCGGCCGATCGCCGGCACCCGCCCGCGGGGAGCCGACGCCACCGAGGACGCCAGGATCGCCGACGACCTGCTCGCCGACGAGAAGGAGCGCGCAGAGCACGTCATGCTCGTCGACCTGGGCCGCAACGACCTCGGGCGCGTCTGCGAGTACGGCTCGGTCGAGGTCGAGACCTTCATGTCGGTGGAGACCTACTCCCACGTCATCCACATCGTCTCCAACGTCGCCGGCCGCCTGCGCGACGGGGTGGGGGCGATGGACGCGCTGCGCTCCGTCCTGCCCGCCGGGACGCTCTCCGGCGCCCCCAAGGTCCGGGCCATGCAGATCATCGACGAGCTCGAGCCCGTCAAGCGCGGGGCCTACGGCGGCGCGGTCGGCTACCTCTCCTACGCCGGCGAGCTCGACACCTGCATCTGCATCCGCACCGTCGTGGCCAAGGACGGGATGGCCCACGTCCAGGCCGGCGGGGGGACGGTGGCCGACGCGGTCCCCAGCTACGAGTTCGAGGAGTCCAAGGCCAAGGCGCGCGGCGTGGTGCGCGCGATCGAGTTGGCGACGCGCCAGGCGGAGTGGCCGTGAGCAGCCCGCGGCGCGTCCTCGTCGTCGACAACTACGACTCCTTCACCTACAACCTCGTGCAGTACCTGGGCGAGCTGGGGGCGGAGGTCGAGGCGGTGCGAAACGACGCCGCGACCGTCGACGAGCTGCTCGGGCGCGCGCCCGACCGCGTGGTGGTCTCGCCCGGTCCCTGCACGCCCGACGAGGCGGGGATCTCCGTCGAGGCGATGCGCCGCTTCCCGGAGGCCGGGATCCGCACCCTCGGCGTCTGCCTCGGCCACCAGTCGCTCGCCCAGGCCTTCGGCGGGAGGGTCGTCCGCCACGTGCCCGTCCACGGCAAGACCACCCAGGTCGACCACGACGGCACGGGAATCTACGCCGGGCTGCCCGCGCCGCTGACCGTCGGGCGCTACCACTCGCTGGTGGTCGATCCGGCCTCGCTGCCGCCCGAGCTCGAGGAGACCTCCCACGGCGGCGGCGTCCTGATGGGCGTCCGCCACCGCGAGCTGCCGGTCGACGGGGTCCAGTTCCACCCGGAGTCGGTGCTCACGCCCGACGGTCGGCGGCTGCTGGAGAACTTCCTTGCCTAACCAGGTCCTCACGAAGGCGATCGACGCGCTGGCCTCCGGCCACGACCTCTCCGCCCACCAGGCCTCCGAGGTGCTCGCGGAGATCATGGCCGGCGACGCCTCGGAGACCCAGACCGCCGCGGTGCTGATCGCGCTGCGCACGAAGGGGGAGACGGTCGAGGAGCTCGTGGGGCTCGCCACCACGATGCGGCGGCTGGCGGCGCCCGTGGTCGCCTCGGGCGACGACCTGCTCGACACCGCGGGCACCGGCGGCGGCCGCCCGACCTTCAACGTCTCGACCACGGCGGCGCTGATCGCCGCGGGCGCGGACTGCCGGGTGGCCAAGCACGGCAACCGCTCGGCGACCGGGCTGTCGGGCTCGGCCGACCTGCTCGAGGCGCTCGGCGTGCGCATCGACCTGTCTCCGGGCGACGTCGGGGCGTGCATCGACCGGATCGGCTTCGGCTTCATGTTCGCGCCCGCGCACCACGGCGCGACCCGCCACGTGGTCCCCGTGCGCAAGGAGCTGGGGGTGCGGACCATCTTCAACTTCCTGGGCCCGCTGACGAACCCGGCGGGGGCGACGCGCCAGCTCCTCGGCGTCTCGGACGCCGCCTACCAGGAGACGATCGCGGGGGCGCTGGCGCGGCTGGGGACGCGCCGGGCGCTGGTAGTGTCCAGCCAGGACGGACTTGACGAGTTGAGCACGTCGGGCACAACACGGGTCGTCGAGGTCGACGGCGGGGAGCTGCGGGCCTACGACGTCTCGCCGGCCGACGTCGGGCTGCCCGTCGCGGCCCCCGAGGACGTCGCGGGCGGCACCCCGGCGGTCAACGCCGAGATCACGCGCCGGATCCTGGCCGGCGAGCCCGGCCCCCGGCGCGACCTGGCCGTCTTCAACGCAGGCGCGGCGATCCTCGCCGGCGGGCGGGCCGAGGACCTCGAGGCCGGTGTGCGCGCGGCGGAGGCCGCCATCGACTCGGGCGCCGCGGCCCGGGCGCTCGACGAGCTCGTCGAGCTCACGGGCGCGCTGTCGGGGAGCGGCGCGGCGTGAGCGTCCTCGAGCGGATCGTCGAGTCCACCCGCGAGGAGGTCGAGCGCCGCCGCGAGGCCGTGCCGCTCGCCCAGCTCGAGGCGGCGCTGCCGGGCCGGCCCGACACCCGGCCGTTCACCGAGGCGCTCATCCAGCCCGGCATCTCGATCATCGCCGAGCACAAGCGCCGCTCCCCCTCGGCCGGCGTCATCCGCGAGGGCGCGAGCCTGTCGGAGATCGTGCTGGCCTACGAGCGCGGCTGCGCGGCGGCGCTCTCCGTCCTCACCGAGGAGCAGAACTTCGGCGGTTCGCTCGACGACCTCCGCGAGGCGCGCTCCGTCTCCGAGCTGCCCGTCCTGCGCAAGGACTTCATCGTCGACCCCTACCAGGTCTACGAGTCGGCGGGCGCGGGCGCCGACGCGATCCTGCTGATCGTCGCCGCGCTGCACCCGGAGGACCTCTTGGAGCTCCACCGCGAGGCGCGCGCGCTCGACCTCGACGTCCTCGTGGAGATCCACGACGAGTCCGAGCTCGAGGTGGCGCTCGACGTCGACGCCGACGTCCTCGGCATCAACAACCGCGACCTCGGCGACTTCTCGGTCGACCTCGACCGCACCTACTCGCTGCTCGCCGACGTCCCCGCGGGCAAGATCGTCGTCTCGGAGTCCGGGCTCGGGTCGCGCGCCCAGCTCGAGGACCTCGAGCGCGTGGGGGTCGACGCGGTGCTCGTGGGGGAGACGCTGATGCGGGCGCGCGACGTGGAGGCGGCCTGCCGCGAGCTGGCCGGTGCGCACGAGGAGCTTTAAGCCGGGTTGAGCGCCCGTTGGCATAAGTGAACGCATGACGAAGTCGACGTTCGCCCCCGTCCTGCTGGCCGCCCTGATGGGCGGCGGCGTCACCGCCGGCGCCCTGATCGGCGCGGGTGCGGTCGACGGCGACACCACCACCGTGGTCCAGCAGGCGCCGATCGGCGGCGCCGACGCGACGGGCTCGAGCGGTGGCGGCGGCAAGGCGCTCACCGCGCGCGACATCTACCGCCGTGACGCGCCGGGCGTCGTCTTCATCCGCGCGCAGACGCTTCAGCGCGGCGCCTCGCCGTTCGATCTGTTCGGCGGCGGCCAGGGCGGCCAGCAGAGCGTCTCGACCGGCTCGGGCTTCGTCGTCGACGACCAGGGCTTCATCCTCACCAACGCCCACGTCGTCTCCTCCTCGACCGACGTCCGTGTCTCGTTCTCCGACAAGCGCACCCGGGAGGCGCGCATCGTCGGCAAGGACGAGAGCACCGACCTCGCACTGCTCAAGGTCGACCCGGCGGGCCTCGACCTCCGGCCGCTCGAGCTCGGCGACTCGCGCACGGTGCAGGTCGGCGACCCGACGGTGGCCATCGGCAACCCGTTCGGCCTCGACCGGACCCTGACCACCGGCGTGGTCTCCGCGCTGCAGCGCCGCATCTCGGCGCCCAACGGCTTCGGCATCGACAACGTCATCCAGACGGACGCGGCGATCAACCCGGGCAACTCGGGCGGTCCGCTGCTCGACGCGGCGGGCCGCGTGATCGGCATCAACTCCCAGATCGCCACGGGCGGCGGGGGCGTGGGCGGCCAGGGCGGCGGCAGCGTCGGCATCGGCTTCGCGGTGCCGGTCAACACCGCCAAGGAGGTCATCCCGCAGCTGAAGTCCGAGGGCCGCGTCCAGCGCGCCTACATGGGCATCGCGGGCGTCGGGATCGACCAGTCGCTCGCCCCGCTCAACCTGGCGGCGAAGTCGGGCGTGCTCGTCCAGCAGGCCACGGAGGGCGGCCCGGCCGACAAGGCCGGCATCCGCGGCGGCGATCCGAGCTCCCAGGCGTCGGTCGGCGGCGAGGCGGTCGCGCTCGGCGGCGACGTGATCCAGAAGATCGACGGCAAGCCCACGAACTCGATGGACGACGTCGTCCGGATCATCGATAGCCACAAGCCGGGCGACAAGGTCGCGGTGGAGATCCTGCGCGACGGGCGCCGCCAGACGGTCGAGGTCACGCTCGAGAACCGCCCCGCCAAGGCGCCCAACGGCTAGTGCCGGACCCGCCCCTACCCTGGAGGGGTGACCCGGGCCAAGATCTGCGGCATCACCCGCCTCGAGGACGCCGAGCTCGCGCTCGAGCACGGGGCCTGGGCGCTCGGCTTCATCCTCTGGCCGGGCTCCAGGCGGGCCATCGACCCCGGCGCGGCGGCCGCCATCGCCGCGCGGGTCCGCCGCCGCGCCCAGCTCTTCGGCGTGTACGTCAACGCCTCGCTCGAGGAGGTCGCCGCCACCGCCGACGTCATCGGCGTCACGCACGTCCAGCTCCACGGCGACGAGGGTCCCGCGTTCTGCGCGGAGGCCGCCCGGCGGACGGGCGCCAAGGTGGTCAAGGCGGTCCGCGTCCGCTCGGGGGCCGACCTCCAGGCGGTCGAGACCTTCCGCAACGTCGACCTCCACCTGCTCGACGGCTCGGCCCCCGGCTCGGGGGAGACGTGGGACTGGGCGCTCGCCGCGCGGCGGCGCTCCGCCGTGCCGAAGATGCTCTCAGGCGGGCTCACGCCCGAGAACGTCGCCGCCGGGATCGAGGCGGTGGCCCCCTACGCGGTCGACGTCGCCTCGGGCGTCGAGGTGCCCGGGCAGCCCGGGATCAAGGACCCCGAGCGCGTCCGCGCGTTCCTCGCGGCGGCCGCCGCGCCCGTAGGATCGGCGGTCTGATGGGACCCCGCGGGTCCGCCCCCACCGACGCCGCGAGCCACTCGAGCGTTTCATCGGGTGTCACCGCCGTCCCGAAGCCCGGCCTCCAGCACCGCTTCGGCCGCTACGGCGGCCAGTACGTCCCCGAGACGCTGATGCCCGCCCTCGGCGAGGTCGAGGCGGCGTGGCTGGAGGCGCGCGACGACGAGGCGTTCCGGGCGGAGCTCACCCGCCTGCTGCGCGACTTCGCCGGCCGTCCGACCGCGCTCTACCGCGCCGACCGCCTCTCCGAGCTCGTCGGCCACCCCGTCTGGCTCAAGCGCGAGGACCTCCTCCACACGGGCGCCCACAAGATCAACAACGCCCTCGGCCAGGCCCTGCTCGCCAAGCGGATGGGCAAGCGGCGGATCGTCGCCGAGACGGGCGCGGGCCAGCACGGTGTGGCCACCGCGACCGCCTGCGCGCTGCTCGCCCTGGAGTGCATCGTCTACATGGGCACGGAGGACATGCGCCGTCAGGAGCCCAACGTCCGGCGCATGGAGCTCATGGGGACCAGGGTCGCCCCGGTCGACGCCGGAGCGCGGACCCTCAAGGAGGCGGTCTCCGAGGCGATCCGCGACTGGGTCTCGAACGTCGGCGACACGCACTACATCCTCGGCTCGGCCGTCGGCCCGGCGCCCTTCCCGGCGCTCGTGCGCGACCTGCAGCGGGTGATCGGCGACGAGGCCCGCGCCCAGGTCCTCGAGGCGACCGGGCGATTGCCGCGCCGGGTGGTCGCCTGCGTCGGCGGCGGCTCGAACGCGATCGGGACCTTCGTCCCCTTCGTCGCCGACGAGGCGGTCGACCTCATCGGCGTGGAGGCCGCGGGGGAGGGGATCGTCTCCGGCCGCCACGGCGCGCCGCTGACGGCGGGCGGCCGCGGCGGGATCCTCCACGGCTCCTACTCGGCGATCATGCAGGACGAGGAGGGCCAGATCACCGAGGCCCATTCGATCTCCGCCGGCCTGGATTACCCGGGCGCCGGCCCCGAGCACGCCCACCTGCGCGACACCGGGCGCGCCCACTACGTCGCGGTCACCGACGAGGACGCGCTGCTCGCCTTCCGCCGCATCGCGAAGCTCGAGGGGATCATCCCGGCGCTCGAGTCCTCGCACGCGCTGGCGTGGGTGATGGCCAATCCCGACGGGGCGGCCGATGCGCTCGACCTGATCTGCCTGTCGGGGCGCGGCGACAAGGACCTCGCCGAGGCGCTGGCCCACACGTCCGGATGAGCGTGGCGACCTCCGGCGCCGAGCGCATCGCCGCCGCCTTCGCGGGCCACGGCCGGCGGGCGGCGCTCATGCCCTACCTGATGGGCGGCTTCCCCGACGTCGACGGCTCGGCGGCGATCGGCGAGGCCTACGCCGACGGCGGCGCCGACCTCGTCGAGCTCGGCGCCCCCTACTCCGACCCGCTCGCCGACGGCCCGGTCATCCAGGCGGCGGGCTCGGCCGCGCTGCGCGCCGGAGCGACGCTCGAGGGCGTCCTCGGGGTCGGCGAGCGCCTCGCGCCGCGCCTCCCGGTGGTCCTCATGTGCTACGCCAACCTCGTCTTCGCGCGCGGGGCCGAGCGCTTCACGCGCGACCTCGCCGACCGGGGGATCAGCGGCCTGATCGTCCCCGACCTGCCGCTCGAGGAGGCCCCGGCGCTGCTCGAGGCCGGCGACGCGGCGGGCGTCGCGCTCGTGCCGCTGGTGGCGCCGACGACGCCCGACGATCGGCTCGCCGCGATCGGCGCCCGCGCACGCGGCTTCCTCTACACGGTCTCCGTGACCGGAACGACGGGCGAGCGCTCGGGGCTCGACGGCGGCCTCTCGCAGGTGATCGCCCGCGCGCGCGCCCACACGGAGGTCCCCGTCGCGCTCGGCTTCGGCATCGGGACGCCCGAGCAGGCGCTCGAGGCGGCCGAGGCGGGGGCGCAGGGCGTGATCGTCGGCTCGCGGCTGGTCCGCGAGGCCGCCGAGGCGGACGACGCGCCCGCCGCGGTGCGCGAGCTCGTCGGCGCGATGGCCGCCGTCCTGAGCGACTAGACTGCCGCGCTCTATGGGACTGCTGCTCGCGACCATGTTCGGCCTGGCGCTCTGGCTCGTCCTCTGGGCGCTCAACGTCAAGGCCTTCGACGCCTTCATGCTCACGCTGCTGATCGTCCTCGGCGCCGCCTGCGCCCGGATCATCGCGCCGTTCCTCCCGGGCAACCGGCAGGACGAGAAGACCAAGCGCACGGGCTTTTAGCTGTTCTTGGGGCGGCGCTTAGGGTCACCTGAGCGCCGGGCGGGATCGTCGCGGAGGTGTCGAGCCCCCGGTCCACCCGCGCCGCCGTCGAGGAGCCCGACGCCGACGGCCTGACGCTGTTCTTCGCCCGCCTGGAGCGGATCCCGCTGCTCACCGCGCGCGAGGAGGTCGAGCTCGCCCGGCGCGTCGAGCGCGGCGACCTCGCCGCCAAGGAGCGGATGATCGAGGCCAACCTCCGCCTCGTCGCCTTCCACGCCAAGAAGTTCCGCGGCCACGGGATGAGCCTGCTCGAGCTCGTGCAGGAGGGGACCTTCGGCCTCGTGCGCGCGGTCGAGAAGTTCGACCACCGCAAGGGCTTCAAGTTCTCCACCTACGCCACCTGGTGGATCCGCCAGTCCATCCAGCAGGGGATCCATCGCCGCGCGGCGCTGATCCGCATGCCACAGCACGCCCACGACCAGCTCCGGGGGCTCGAGCGCGCCGGCCGCCGGCTCGCCGACGAGCTCGGCCGCCCGCCGACGGCGGAGGAGCTCGCCGCGGACGAGGGCCTCACGGTCGAGCAGGTCGAGCTGCTGCGGCGGGCGACCCGGCCGGTGCGGTCGCTGTCGGAGCCGCTGGCCGAGGACGGCGACGCGGAGCTGGGC
>JALYMV010000331.1 GCA_030773575.1 Actinomycetota bacterium | reverse complement strand
CGCCAACCCCGCCGCCGCCGACCTCGTCCGCCACGCGTTCGCGCCGATGCACGGCAACGGCAACCGCGCGCGGGCGTGGTCGCGCGCGCTGCGCGCCTGGCCGACGGGCGACCAGCGCGACCTGCTCGACGCCTACCGGCTCATCGGCGCGCCGACGCTGCTGCTGTGGGCCGACCGCGACCCGCTCCATCCGCTCGAGATCGCCGAGGAGGCGCTCGAGCTGATCGCCGACGCGCAGCTGCGGATCCTCGAGGGCACCGGCTTCCTGATGGCCTACGACGACCCGGTCGGCCTCGCGCGCGAGATCGCCGCCTTCTGTGTGTGACGCGCTACGTTGCCATCTGAGATGCAGCCACTCGGAGCCGACCGCCCAGCGTCCTGTTCGATCGGCCGGGCGATGGAGCTGCTCGGGGAGCGCTGGACGTTCCTCATCCTCCGCGAGGCCTTCTGGGGCGTGCGCCGCTTCACCGAGCTGCAGCGCAACCTCGGCATCGCTCGCAACATCCTCTCCGGCCGTCTGCAGACGCTCGTCGCCGCGGGGATCCTCGAGCGCTGCCTCTATCGGGAGGACCCCGAGCGCTACGAGTACCGCCTCTCGGAGATGGGCCGCGACCTCTATCCGGCGATCGTCGCGATCATGCGCTGGGGCGACAAGCACCTGGCGAGCGAGGGCTGCACGCCGCTCGTCCTGCGCCACACCTGCGGCCACGACGCCGCGCCGCAGATGACCTGCTCGCACTGCGGCGAGCCGGTCGACGCGCGCGACATCCGCCCCGAGCCGGCGCAGCCCGCCTCCCCCGCCGAGCCTGCCGCGGCCTGACCGCTAGCGTTCGGGCGAACCGAACGCGAGATGAGCCAGTGGAGGCAGGATGAGCACGCACGAGCTGTGGGGCGGGGAGACGACCAAGGCGGTGGCCAACTTCCCGGTGTCGGGTGAGCGCGTCCCCGTCCCGGTGGTGCGCTGGCTCGGGCAGGTCAAGGGCGCGGCGGCGCGGGTGAACGCCGAGCTCGGCCTGCTCGACGGCGACATCGCCGAGCGGATCGCGGCGGCCGCCGACGAGGTCGCCGCCGGGCGCCACGACGACCAGTTCCCGATCGACGTCTTCCAGACGGGCTCGGGCACCTCCTCGAACATGAACGCCAACGAGGTCATCGCCACGCTGGCCGGCGAGGGCGCGCACCCCAACGACCACGTGAACATGGGGCAGTCCTCCAACGACGTCTTCCCGAGCGCCGTGCACCTCGCCGCGCTCGACGAGGCGACGAACACGCTGCTGCCGGCGCTCGAGGCGCTCGAGGGCTCGCTGGCCGCCAAGGCCGACGAGTTCGCCGACATCGTCAAGGCCGGCCGCACGCACCTCATGGACGCCGTCCCCGTCACGCTCGGGCAGGAGTTCGGGGGCTACGCCGCGCAGATCCGCCTGGGGGGCCATCGGATCCGTGACGCGCTTCCGCGAGTCGCCCAGATCCCGCTCGGCGGCACCGCGACGGGCACCGGGCTCAACACCCACCCCGAGTTCGCCGACCGCGTCCGGGGCCTGCTGAGCGAGAGCTCGAGCCTCGACATCCGCGCCCCCGAGGACCCCTTCGAGGCGCAGGGCAACCGCGACGCGCTCGTCGAGCTGTCGGGCGCACTGAAGGTCATCGCCGTCTCGCTGACCAAGATCGCCAACGACCTCGCGCTCATGGGCTCCGGCCCGCGCGCCGGCATCGGCGAGCTGTTCCTGCCCGAGCTGCAGAAGGGCTCATCGATCATGCCGGGCAAGGTCAACCCGGTGATCCCGGAGGTCGTGCTCCAGGTCGGCGCGCAGGTCATCGGCAACGACACCGCGATCACGGTCGGCGGCCTGCAGGGCCAGTTCGAGCTCAACGTCCGCATCCCGCTGATGGCCCGCAACCTGCTGCAGTCGATCGGCCTGCTGACGAGCGCGAGCACGCTGCTCAAGGAGAAGTGCGTCGACGGCATCCAGGCCAACCTCGAGGGCTGCGAGCGCTCGGCGGAGGGCACGCTCGCCGTCGCCACCGCGCTCAACCCGTTCATCGGCTACGACAAGGCGTCGGAGATCGTCAAGGACGCCGCGAGCAACGGCGGGACCCTGCGCGAGGTCGCGCGCAAGCACGGCGTCGACGAGGAGACGCTCGACAAGGCACTCGACCTGCGCAAGATCGCCGCGGGCTCGAAGGCGGAGGCGTAGGCGCCGCTTGGTGGTGTGGGCCGAGCGCCGCGGGGGCGGCGCGCAGAATCGTCACCGAAGGGTGGTGATCCGTGACGGGCTCTGCCGTAGCGTTGGGGCCCATGAGCGACGCCGGTTCCGGCATGTCCGCCGAGGACTGGCTACCAGTGGCTACTCCTGGCGTAGCCACTGGTAGCCACGATGCGGAGGACCTCTCACCGCACGGGCAGCCGTGGTGGCAGGGCGAGCAGGACGGCCCGATGCCGATCGTCAGGCCCCTGTTCAGCCCGCCGGTCCCCGACCTCTCGCGGATCGCGCCGGACCGCTGGTACGACGCGCTCCTGCCGCTCGACCCCGGCGAGCGGATGAGCGCGGTGCAGAACAGCCAGCTCGGCAGGCGGGTCGGCGACGCGGTGCGCCTGGTGCTCGAGCTCCCCGCGCCGCCCTCCGAAGCAGCACGGGAGCAGGCGCGTGCCGGCATGGCGATCCCGGTCCCGACCGCGGAGGCCCGCCGGTCGCCGTGCCAGGTCAACGTGCGGCTGACGCGCGAGGACCACGAGCGTCTCGTGGCCGCCGCCCGCCTGCTCGGCACCCGGCCCGGCGTGCTGGCTCGCATGCTCGTCCTCAACGGCGTGCGCCGCGTACTCGCCGAGCACGACGTCGCCATCGACCGCGCGCGCCGCGCCCGCCCTACCGGGTCCTGACCGTCCGCGACCTGGCGCTGCGCGCCGTCAGCACGTCGTTGCCCGTGAAGCGCGCCAGGAACCTGAGCCTCCCGCTGCGCGTGAAGCGGCCGCGGTTGCGGAAGGACACCGTCGAGGCGAACGTGCAATCCGACCGCAGGGTCGCCCGGCGGGTCGAGATGGTCTTGCGCCCGGCCTTGACGCGGACGGTGACGACGCCTTTGTCACAGCCCGCCGCGCCGCTCACCGCGCCCGGCACGACGACGCGCCCGGTCGTCCGGAACCGGTACGGCGCCCGGCGGTCACGACTGGGGGTCGTCCGGGTGCTCACCGAGGCCGGCGCGAAGCGGTCGACCCGGATGGCCCGGAACGCCGCCGCCGTCTGGTCGGCGGTGTCGGCGGCGACGGCGAACAGCGTGTCGCGGCCCACGTCGTCGCCGCGCGCCGTGTAGGTGCACGAGTACGGCGCGGTGGTGTCGGTGCAGACCAGCCGGTCGTCGTCGAAGAAGGCGACCGATCGGACGCCTCGGTCGTCACCGGCGGTCGCCGACAGGGTCGTCGTGCCGCGCACGAGCGCCCCGGACGCGGGTGCCGTGAAGGCGACCGTCGGCGGGCGATCGTTGTCGCCGGCCGCAGTCCCGCCGCCGTTGCGCACCGTCAGGCGGCGCGGCGCGCTGGTGGCTGTGCGGCCGCCGCCATCGGTCGCCACGGCGTCGACGACATACGTGCCGTTCGCCAGGCCCGTCGTGTTCAGCTGGGTGGAGAACGTCGCGCCCGGCGCAGCGAACGGCGCGCCGGAGTCGGGCGTCGTGTCCTGGCCGGCGGGCTGGCCGTTGAGCCGGAACTCCACGCGCGCGATGCCGCGGGCGTCGAACGCCTGCGCCGCGAGGGTGACGGTGCCCGAGACGGTCGCGCCGTCAGCCGGCGCCGTGAGGCCGACCCTCGGGTCGATGGCGTCCGTGTTGCGATACACGAAGACCCCGCTGCCGCTTGCGAACTGGATGAAGCCGCGGGAGATCGACGGCTGGCCGACGCCCGTGTCGGCGACCGGCGCATT
This sequence comes from Actinomycetota bacterium, assembly GCA_030773575.1. Lineage (GTDB taxonomy): Bacteria > Actinomycetota > Thermoleophilia > Solirubrobacterales > Solirubrobacteraceae > JACCYI01. Next base: position 9,418 of record JALYMV010000331.1, on the reverse strand, counting down.
GCCCGTCGCCTGCGCGAACTCGTCGGCGGCGACGGGCTTGCCGTCCGAGAGCCGCAGGACCAGCTGCTCGGACTGGTCGTTGGTGACGTAGGCGAAGTCCCCCGACGCCACGGCGGTGGTCTGGGAGAAGCCGGTGGTCCCCGCAGCCAGATCGCTCTCGCGGTCGAGCTGGCCGGCGCGGTCGAGCCCGCCGGTGGTCAGGAGGTAGAGGTTGGACCCGGTGGTCACGATGACCTTGGCCTGCTCAGGGGTGGGTGCCTCGGACTCCTGGTCGGTGGCCAGCGCGGGAGCCGGAGCTCCGGGCAGAGCGGGGCTCGACGCGCCGTCTCGAACGCGCCGCCGTTCTGGCGCAGCTGATGGACGGTGGTCTCCGCCGCCGCCGTGGCGGCCGCGACGTAGACGAACGGCGCGGTCCTGACCGGATCCGCCGGGTTCGGCGTGAACCCGCTCGGCTGAACCGGCACCGACGGCGTCTGCACCGGTCCTTCGAGGTCGGTCGAGGCCGGGCCGGCCGCCAGGTTGTCGACGCGGAAGGTCCGGACGCGCCCGTCCGTGGTGCCGATCGCGACGTGGGCGGTGGGCGTCCCGTTGACGTCGAGGAACATGATCGTCGGGCTCGCCAGCGGCGTGGCGTCGACGTCGCCCGTGTCGGTCGCGGTCCCGATCGTCGCACCGGACGTGGCGGCGTTGTTCGTCACCGGGACGCGGAAGAGCCGGCTGTCGGTGCCGTTGGACGCCACGAAGAAGAGGACGCGGTTGCCGGTATCCGGCGCCGGGCCGGTCGCGACGAGCGAGGACCGCACCGTGAAGCCGTTCGTGCCGGCGACGTCCACGTCGGGCCGCACGCGGCTGCCGGAGCCCTCGTCGAGCTGCGCGATCTCGATGTCGGGGTCGGCCCCGGCGCCTTCGTCGTTGTGCACCGCGAAGACCTGCCCGAGGCCCGCCGGCCCCGAGGTTTCGGCGAAGGACACGCTCTCGGCCGTGCCCGGCGTCCCGAAGACGTCGCCGTCCGCGGCTCCGTCGTCGATGCGGGTCCCCTCCTCAGGGCCGACGGGGGCGCCGGTCGCGAGGATCTGGAAGTGCACGGTCCCGTTGGTCGTGCCGAAGATCACCCGCTGCGCGGCCGGCGCGCCGGCCGTGGTGATGATGGACGACTGGACCGGCGCCTCGGTCGCGCCGGTCTTGGAGTAGAGGAAGCCCACGGGGACGGTGCCCTCGTCGACGGGCTGATAGCCCGACCGGCCGTTGTCGCCGCCGAAGAACGGCCAGTGGACGGCCTCGGCGCGCCGGGCGCGACGGTTGCGAACCGATCGCGGCGAGCGCGGCGACGGCGGTGCGTGGACGGTTGAGCTTCGGCATGGACACCATGTTCGCCGCTCGCGCCTCAGCGGATCAAGGCGGAACCGCTACATCGCCATCGCGACGTACTTCGTCTCGAGGTACTCCTCGAGCCCCTCGGGGCCGCCCTCGCGGCCGAAGCCCGACGCCTTGATGCCGCCGAACGGCGCGGCCGGGTTGGAGACGAGGCCCTGGTTGAGGCCGACCATGCCGGTCTGGAGCTTCTCGCAGACCCGGAACGCCCGCTTGAGGTCGTTCGTGTACACGTAGGCGACGAGACCGAACTCCGTGTCGTTGGCGGCGGCGATCGCGGCCTCCTCGTCGTCGAAGGAGACGACCGGCGCGACCGGGCCGAAGATCTCCTCCTTGAGCAGCCGGGCGTCGGACGGGACGCCGCCGAGCACGGTCGGATCGTAGAAGTAGCCCGCGCCGTCGCGGCGCTGACCGCCCAGGACGGCGTGGGCGCCCTTGCCGACCGCGTCCTCGACGAGCTCGGCGACCTTGTCGCGCTGGTCGGCGTCGATCAGCGGGCCGACCTTGACGCCCTCCTCCGTGCCGCGGCCGACCGGCATGTCGGCGAGCCTGGCCGCGAGCTTCTCGGTGAACTCGTCCTGCAGGCGGTCGGCGACGTGGAAGCGGTTGGCGGCCGTGCAGGCCTCGCCGATGTTGCGCATCTTGGCGATCACGGCGCCCTCGACCGCCGCGTCGACGTCCGCGTCGGGGAAGACGAGGAAGGGGGCGTTGCCGCCGAGCTCCATCGAGGTGCGCAGCAGGCCCTGCGCGGACTGCTCGACGAGCTTGCGGCCGACCTCCGTCGACCCGGTGAAGGTGAGCTTGCGCAGGCGGGAGTCGCCGATGATCGGCTTGGAGACCTCGCTCGAGGACGACGAGGTCAGGACGTTGAGCACGCCGGCGGGCAGGCCGGCCTCCTCGAGGATCTGCGCGAGCGCGAGCATGGAGAGGGGCGTCTGCTGCGCGGGCTTGATGACCATGGTGCAGCCGGCGGCGACCGCGGGGCCGATCTTGCGCGTCCCCATCGCCATCGGGAAGTTCCACGGCGTGATCGCGTAGCACGGCCCGACGGGCTGCTTCATGGTGATCATCCGGCCCTGGCCGTTGACCGAGGTGGAGAAGCGCCCGTCGATGCGGACCGCCTCCTCGGCGTACCAGCGGAAGAACTCCGAGGCGTAGGTGATCTCGGCCTTGGACTCGGCGACGGGCTTGCCCATCTCGAGCGTCATGAGGACCGCGAGGTCGTCGATCCGCCTGGCGATCAGCTCCCACGCGCGGCGGAGGATCTCCCCGCGCTCGCGGGGCGGGTGGCACCGCCACTCCTCCTGGACGGCGACGCACGCGTCGAGCGCCGCGGTCGCGTCCTCCGGCGTCGCGTCGGCGACCGCGGCGATCGTCTCGCCCGTGGAGGGATCGACGACGTCGAGGGTCTCGCCGCCCGAGGCGTCGCGCCACTCGCCGGCGATGTAGAGCTGGTTGGGAGCGCCGTCGACGACGGCCTTCTCGTCCTGGGTTGCCGTGGCCATGCCCTGAACGTACCGCGTCAGGCCGCGACCGTCGCGACTCCCAGCTCCTCGGAGATCGAGACGTCGACGGAGTAGTCGATCGGCACCACGATCAGCGAGGGGAGATCGAGGGTGAGGGCCTGGCGCAGGTGGCGCGTGAAGTCCTCGATCGACTCGCACCGCCAGGCCGGCATCCCGAACGCGTCGGCCAGCTTGACGAAGTCCGGGTTGGTGAAGTCGACGCCGAAGTGGCGGCCGAACTTCTTGTCCTGCTTCCAGACGATCGAGCCGAACTGCCGGTTCTCCCAGATCACGTTGACGATCGGGGTCCGCAGCCGGACCGCGGTCTCGAGCTCCTGGACGTTCATCAGGAAGCCGCCGTCGCCCGAGACGGTGACCACGTTGCGCCGCGGGTGCACGAGCTTGGCGGCGATCGCCGTCGGCAGCGCGATCCCCATCCCGGCCAGCCCGTTGGCGATGAAGACCGTGTTGGGCTCTTGCGCCGGGAACATCCGCGCGATCCACAGCTTGTGCAGGCCGACGTCGGAGATGAGCAGATCCTCGCGGCCGAGCGCCTGGCGGATCTCCCACAGGATGCGCGGCGGCTGGGCGGGGAACGAGTCGTCGTCGCGGCCGGCCTCGAAGCGGCCGAGGATGATCTCGTTGAGCCGGGAGCCCTCCGTCGGGTGGGGGGCGTCGCGGCACTCCTCGGCCAGCCGGCTGAGGATGTGGTAGAGGTCGCCGACCAGGTCGACCTCGGTCATGTAGTGCTCGTCGACGTCGGGCGACGTCGTGTCGATGCAGACGATCTTCTTGTCCTTGCGCGGGTTCCAGTGCTTGGGCGCGTGCTCGACGACGTCGTAGCCGACCGCGATGACCACGTCGGCGTCCTCGAAGCCGGCCAGCGTGTAGTCGCGCGACTGCAGGCCGACGGTGCCCATGTGGTGCTCGTCCTCGTAGTCGAGCAGGCCCTTGCCCATGAAGGTCTCCGCGACGCCGATGCCGGTGGCGCGGGCGAACTCGCGCAGCGCGGGCGACGCGCCGACGCGGGCGACGCCGTTGCCGGCCAGCACGATCGGCTTGATCGCCGACCGGATGATCTGCGCCGCCTTGAGCAGCTCGCCGGCCCCCGGCTCGGGGTGGCGGATGCCCGTGCGCGACGGCAGCGGCTCGGCGTCGACGGGCGCCTCCATGACGTCCTCGGGCAGCTCGATGTGGGTCGGGCCGGGCTTCTGGGCCTGGGCGACCTTGAACGCCTTGCGCACGACCTCCGGGATGATCCGCGGGTTGTTGAGGCGGGCGTTCCACTTCGTGACGGGGCGGAAGAGCGAGACCACGTCGATGTACTGGTGGGACTCCTTGTGCATCCGTTCGAGGTCCCCCTGGCCCGTCAGCGCGACGAGCGGCGAGCGGTCGAGCAGGGCGTCGGCCACCGCGGTGACGAGGTTGGTCGCGCCCGGGCCGAGCGTGCCCAGGCAGATGCCCGCGCGCTGGGTGAGCCGCCCGTACATGTCGGCCATGTACGCGCCGCCCTGCTCGTGGCGGACGGGAACGAACTCGATCGAGGAGTCCTCCAACGAACGGTTCAGATCTAAGGTCTCCTCCCCCGGGATGCCGAAGACGTGCTTGACCCCCTCGGCCTCGAGGCACTCGACGAACAGGTCCGACGCTTTGCGCTCGCTCAACCCCGCAACTCCTTGCACGAAGACGTGTCGGGCTACCGTAGTGCCCGTGCGGATGCTCCTCCGAACCCTGCTCCTCGCGACCCTAGTGGTCGGGGGCACTGCCGCGTCGGCGCGCGCCGAGTCGCGCCTGACCATCCGCGGCGCCGGCTTCGGCCACGGCGTCGGGATGAGCCAGTACGGCGCCCTCGGCTTCGCGCAGAAGGGGACGGGTTACCGCGAGATCCTGCGCCACTACTACACGGGGACGGCCATCGGCAGCGCGGGGACGGGGCGCACGGTGCGGGTGCTGATCGCCTCGCCACGCTCGGCGGCGTTCTCGAACGCCACCCGCGCGGGCAACCGCAGGGTCAACCCGCGCGCCACCTACTTCGCCCGCGCGCGCGGCGCCGCGGTCGACCTCGTCTCCGCCAAGGGGCGCCGCCTGGCCACCGTGCCCGCGCCCCTGCGCGTCACCTCGAGCGGGCCCGTCGCGCTCAGGGGCAAGGGCTCCTACCGCGGCGCGCTCGAGATCCGCCCGGCCGGGGCGGGGGTCAACGTCATCAACGCCGTCTCGCTCGAGCACTACGTCCAGGGCGTCGTGCCGGTCGAGTCGCCGCCGTCGTGGCCGATCGAGGCGCTCAAGGCGCAGGCCGTCGCCGCGCGCACCTACGCGATCACCACGTCGAAGGGCGGGGCGGGGTTCGAGCAGTACGCCGACACCCGCTCGCAGGTCTACGGCGGCGTCGGCGCCGAGGTGGCCTCCACCAACGAGGCCGTGCGCCAGACCCGGGGCGAGGTCGTCACCTACGAGGGCCGGCCCGTCGTCACCTACTTCTTCTCCACCTCCGGCGGCCGCACGGAGGACGTCGAGAACACGTCGCTGGGCACCCGGCCGCTCCCATGGCTCAAGTCGGTCGCCGACCCCCACGACGACGTCTCCCCGCGCCACCGCTGGGGCCCGGTCCGCATGAGCTTCAAGGACGCGGGCAGGAAGCTCAACGGGCTGGTCAAGGGCTCGCTGCGCGGCATCGACGTGATCAGCCGCGGCCGCTCGCCGCGCGTGGTCGCCGCCGACGTCGTCGGCTCCCAGGGCCGGGTCCGCGTCACGGGTGCGCAGCTGCGCGCGCGACTCGGGCTGTTCGACACCTGGGCCTACTTCACCTCGGTCTCCACCGAGGCCGAGGAGGACGAGGAGCCGCCCGCCGAGGACGAGCCGCCCGCCGACGCGAACGCCAACGGCGGGGCGAGCGCGGGCGCCGCGAAGGTCCGCCGCACCGCGGTCCGCTATCTCCGCGGCGCCGTCGTCCCCGCCCGGCGCGGCGGCGAGGCGACCGTCGAGATCCGCACGCGCACCGGCTGGCGCGCGGCCGGGACGGCGCGGATACGCCGCGGCGGGGCCTACCGCTACGGCCTCTGCGCCAAGGGCGTCTACCGAGTCCGCTACGGCAACGCGACCGGAGCCCCGGTCCGCGTCGGCTAACCCGCGTACAGCCGAGCGAGCGACTCCGCGACGCAGACCGGCTTCTGGCCGCCCTCGTAGTCGAAGGTGAGCTCGAGCTTGAGCTGGGCGCCGCCGGGGATGTCGGAGACGTCGGCGACCTTGGCGGTCATCCGCACCTTCGAGCCGACGGGCAGCGGGGCCGGGAAGCGCACCTTGTCGAGGCCGTAGTTGAGGCCGAAGGCGAAGCCCTCGAGGTTCAGGACCTGCTCGGAGAGCATGGGGGCGAGCGAGAGCGTGTAGTAGCCGTGGGCGATCGTGCCGCCGAAGGGCGTCTGCTTGGCACGTTCGGGATCGACGTGGATCCACTGGTGGTCGCCCGTCACGTCGGCGAAGTCGTTGATGGCCTCCTGGGTGACCTCGTACCAGTCCGACGTGCCGACGACGTCGCCCTCGGCCTTCTTGAGCTCTTCGAGTCCTGTAATCGTGCGCATGCCCATGAGTCTTACCCGACCCTTGCTCGTCGCGGATGCCCCGGCGCTGCTCTACCGCGCCTTCTTCGCGCTGCCCGATTCGATCACCGGCGCGGACGGCGCGCCGGTCAACGCCCTGCTCGGATCGGCCAACGCGCTGCTGCAGGTCGTCGAGGAGCGCTCGCCGCGCGCCGTGGTCGTGTGCTTTGGCCAGGAGTCCGCGGGCTACCGCGTCGAGGCCTACCCGCCCTACCACGCGGCGCGCCCGCCCATCCCCGACGGGCTCGAAGCCCAGTTCGCCGCGGCCCCCGCGCTGTACGAGGCGCTGGGGTGGATCGTGCTCGACCACCCCGACCTCGAGGCCGATGACCTGCTCGGCGCGCTGGCGCGGCGGGAGGCCGAGGCGGGCGGCGAGGCGTTGATCCTCACGGGCGACCGCGACCTCTTCCAGTGCGCGGCGGAGCGTGTGACCGTCCTCATCCAGCGCACGGGCGGCAAGGGCCCGCAGGCGGTCGGGCCCGAGGAGGTCAGGGCCTGGTACGGCATCGGCCCCGAGCAGGTCCCCGACTTCATCGCCCTGCGCGGGGATCCGAGCGACGGCCTGCCGGGCGCCAAGGGCATCGGCGAGAAGACGGCGGCCGACATCCTGCGCCGCCACGGCAACCTCGAGGCGGCCCTCGCAGGCGCCATCCGCGAGAAGCCCGCGGTGCGCCGGGCGCTCATCGAGCAGGCGGACGAGCTGCGGATGTTCAAGGACGTCGCCACCCTGCGCGACGCGCCCATCGGTCCGCCGCCGGACACGCCGACGGACTGGGCCGGCGGGGCGCGCGCGGCCGAGGCGCTGGGGCTGCGCCGCCTCGCCCAGCGGCTGACCGCCCGGGCGGGCGCCAATGCCTGATCGAGCCGCCACGGGCGTCGGTACCGTGTCGCGGTCATGTTCCGGGCTCTCCTGCTCCTCACCCTCCTGTTCGGGCTCCTCCCCGCCACCGCCCACGCCCAGCCCCGCGTTCCCGCCGAGCAGCCGCTCGAGGAGGGATGGGAGTTCCGCTTCGACCGCAAGGACCAGGGCCTGAAGGCCGGCTGGGCCCGCGGCGACCGCGCGATCGCGTGGAACCGCGTCGAGGTCCCCCACGTCTTCGACCCGACGCCGAGCGACCGGGAGTTCGGGGGGACGATCGGCTGGTACCGGCTGCGCTTCACGGGGCCCGCGACGCCCCCGGGCTTCGCCTGGGCGCTGCGCTTCGAGGGCGCCCGCCGGGTGGCGCGCGTGTGGCTCAACGGCGTCGAGCTGGGCTCGAACGGCAACCCCTACCAGGCCTTCACCCTCGCCGCGCGCGGGCTGAAGCCGGGCGAGCCCAACGAGCTCGTCGTGCGGGTGCACAACGTCCGCCCGGCCGACCTGCGCGAGGGCTGGTGGAACTGGGGCGGCATCGTGCGCCCCGTCACCCTCATCCCGCGCGGGCGGATCGCCTACGAGGACCTCGGCGTCCTCTCAGACGTCGAGTGCCGGCCGACCTGCTCGGCGATCGTGCGCACGGACGGCTGGATGGTCAACCGCACGCGCCAGGTCACCTCGCCGCAGGTCACCTTTTGGATGACCTCCCCGGCGGGCGAGTCGTTCGGCAAGACCGTGACGGTCCGCAACCTGCGGCCCGGCGAGCGGCGGCGGGTGTCGTTCCCGATGCGGGTGCAGGGCGCGCCCGCCCTGTGGAGCCCGCGCGCGCCCAACCTCTACGGCGCCTACGTCGAGACCCGGCTCGGGCCGGAGATCGAGCAGATCGACCAGCGGCGCGTCGGCCTGCGCTACATCCGGGTCCAGAACGGCGCCCTCTACCTCAACGGCCACCGGCTGCAGATGCGGGGCGCGGCGATCCAGGAGGACATGCCGGGCCGCGGGCCGGCGCTCCACGAGGAGGACGTCGAGCGCGTGGTGCAGGACCTCAAGTCCCTCGGCGCCAACGTCACCCGCGCCCACTACCCCCTCTCCGAGCGCCTGCTCGAGCGCTTCGACGAGGAGGGGATCATGGTCTGGAGCCAGGCGCCCGTCTACCACGAGGACCGCCAGCTGCGCACGCCCGCCGGCCGGCGCAACGCCTACCGCAAGGTCCGCGGGACGGTGATCACCGACCGCAACCACCCGTCGGTGATGACCCACTCCGTCGCCAACGAGCTCGTCATCGAGCCCGACAGGACGCCGGGGACCGCCGCCTTCCTGCGCCAGGCCGCCGAGATCACCCGCGACCTCGACGACACCGTCCCGGTCTCGGTCGACCTCCTCTCCTATCCCGGCATCCCGCGCCAGGAGGCCTACGCCGCCTTCGGCCTGCTCGGGGTCAACTCCTACTACGGCTGGTACAAGGGCAAGCCCGGCCGGCGCTCGACCGCCCAGCTCTCCGACCTCGCGCCCTACCTGGCGCGGATGCGCCTGAAGTATCCGGAGCAGGCGATGATGATCACCGAGTTCGGCGCGGAGGCGACCTTCGCGGGGCCGGCGCGGGTCAAGGAGACCTTCGCCTTCCAGGAGCGCTACGTGTTGCGCACGCTCAACGTCGTCGACCGGCTCGACTGGCTGTCGGGCGCGATCTACTGGACGGCGCGCGAGTTCTACGTCAAGCCGCAGTGGGACGGCGGGGCCAACCGGATCGGCGTGGAGCGCGACGCGCTGCACAACAAGGGGCTCCTCACCTACGAGGGCCAGCCGAAGCCGGCCTTCCTCGCGACGCGCGAGCGGTTCCTCAAGACGCCGGTCTACGACGACGAGCCGCGGACGCCCGAGAACGACCCCGCCGAGCCGCGGCGGCGCCGGACGGCGCTCGAGCAGCCCGGCGGCGGCTGAGCCGCGCCTCGCCCCGCCTCGCCTCGCCTCTAGGCCGAAGTTCCCTCGAATATCGCTGGCCTGACAGGCCGCGATCCCGCTCTGTCGCTGGGATCGCGGGCTCTTTCGTCCGCGTCAGTGTAGTCACGACTTTCCGTCCGGCTCGCGCGCTA
>JALYMV010000330.1 GCA_030773575.1 Actinomycetota bacterium | reverse complement strand
GCCTCGCGCGCCGGGTCGCGCTCGGGCCTGCGGCCGGCTCGGAGGTCGGCGCGAAGGCGCTCGAGGCCGGTGCGCAGCTCCTCGGGCGCGTCGTCGCCGAGGCGCTCGAAGAAGCTCGTCTGGCGGCGCAGCTCCTCGTCGAGGACGAGCTCGGGCCGCCGCTGGAGCGCGCCGACGGAGAGGTCGACGACGTCCTCGAAGCACAGCGGGATCAGCCCCGCGCCGGGGAGCGCCGCGAGCAGCTCCGCGGCCGGCGGGTGCTGCTCGAGCATCCACGGCCGCGTCGAGGGGAAGTACTCGTCCAGCCAGGAGACCTCCGCGACGTTCTCCCGCGTCCAGCCCATCACCGCGAGCCGCCCGCCCGGCCGCAGCACGCGGGCCGCCTCGCGCAGGGCCGCCCGCCAGTCGGGGACGTGGTGGAGCATGGAGATCAGCGTCACCGCGTCCCAGGAGCCGTCCTCGTAGGGGAGGGCGGCGGCGTCGCCGGCGACGGTCGTGAGGCCTTTCGCCGCCGCGCGCTCGAGCATCGCCGCGTTGCAGTCGAGGACGATCGGCGCGAAGCCGTGGTCGCGGAGCGCGAGGGCGTAGTTGCCCGTCCCCCCGCCGACGTCGAGGAGGGCCGGGCCGGGTGCTCCTTCGAGGGCCTGGAGGACGGGCTCGAGCACGGAGGGGCTGGCGGCGCGCGTGGCATCGTAGGTCTCCGCCTGGCGGTCGTAGACGTGGCGCGTCGCCATTCGGGCGAGTCTAGGCGGGCGTGCGTACCGACCCGTCGGGGTCGACCACCTCGAAGGCGGTCGCGCGGAGGGGCGTCGGGTCCATGTGCCGCGGGTACCCCACTCGCGTGAGCGAGGAGCGCGACTTCGACCTGATCGTCATCGGGTCGGGCCCGAGCGGCCAGAAGGCGGCGATCCAGGCCGCCAAGCTCGGCGCGCGCGTGGCGGTCATCGAGCGCCGCGAGCGCGTCGGTGGCGTCTCCATCCACACGGGCACGATCCCGTCCAAGACGCTGCGCGAGGCGGTCCTCGACCTCACCAAGCGCCGCGCCATCGATCTCACCGCGAGCGCGCCGCCCACCGAGGAGTGGGAGGCGCTCGGCGCCACCTACCTGCGCGACCGCGCCGCGCGCGTGGTGGCCGCCGAGACGACGGTGGTCCGCGACCAGCTACGCCGCAACGGCGTCCGGCTGCTCTACGGCAACGCGCGCTTCGCCGACCCGCACACGGTCGAGATCGACGACGGCCGGGGGACGAGCCAGGCCTACTCGGGCGACCAGATCGTGGTGGCCGTCGGCACGGTCCCCGCCCATCCCGACGGCATCCCCTTCGACGACCCGGCGGTCATGGACTCCGACGACATCCTCGACCAGGACGCCCGCGTCCCACGCGTGCTCACCGTGGTCGGCGCCGGCGTGATCGGCGTGGAGTACGCCTCGATGTTCGCCGTCCTCGGCGCCAAGGTCACGGTGGTCGACCAGCGCCCGCGGCTGCTCTCCTTCGCCGACGGGGAGATCGTCGAGGCGCTGCAGTACCTGCTGCGCCGCTCGGGCGTGACGTTCCGCTTCGGCGAGAAGGTGACGGGCGTCGAGCGCCGTGGCGACATGGTCCTCACCACCCTGGCGTCGGGCAAGCAGATCCCGTCCGACACGGCGCTGTTCGCGATCGGCCGGCAGGGCGCGACGGCCGGCCTCGACCTGGAGGCCGCGGGCGTGGAGGCCGACAAGCGCGGCCGCCTCGAGGTCGACGACTGCGGGCGCACCGCGGTGGAGCACATCTTCGCGGCCGGGGACGTCGCCGCGGGCGGGCAGGGGCTCGCCGCCACGGCCTTCGAGCAGGGCCGTCTCGCCGGCCTCGTCTCGCGCGGGCAGCCGGCCGACCGCATGCCCGAGCTGGTCCCGACCGGCGTCTACGCGATCCCCGAGCTCGGCATGGTCGGGCGTACGGAGGAGGACCTCACGGAGGCAGCGGTGCCCTACGTGACGGGCGTGGCGCGCTGGAGCGAGCTGGCCCGCGGGCTGATGACGGGCGACGAGAACGGGATGCTCAAGCTGATCATCTCGCCCGAGGATCGCTCGCTGCTCGGGGTCCACGTCCTCGGAACGGGCGCCGCGGACCTCGTCCACGTCGGCCAGGCGCTGCTCGGCCGGCCCGGCGGGGTGGACTTCCTCGTCTCGGCCGTCTTCAACTACCCGACGTTCGCCGAGTCCTACAAGGTGGCCGCGCTCGACGCGCTCAACCGGATGCGGGTGCTCGGGCTGCTCGAGTCCGAGGCGGCGGGGACCGAGCCGCCGGAGGAGTCGGCGGAGCGCAACGGCAAGGTCGCGGCGAAGGCGGGCGCGGCGGCCGAGGGCTAGGCTACCCCGCGAGCCCCGCCGTCTCGATCCGGCGGGCGATCACCTCGGTCCACTCCCCCTCGAACGCCTCGCGGACCCGGGCCGCGGACGCCCCGTGGTCGTAGGCGACGCGGCGGTGCTCCACACGCCGGTCGGGATGGATCAGCGCGTAGGCGGCGCGCGGGTCGCCGTCGAACGGCATGCCGACCGAGCCGGGGTTGACCAGCTCGATACCGCCGTGCGCGGAGATCCGGCGGAACGGCAGGTGGGTGTGGCCGAACAGGAGCCGCGGCTCGCTCACGCCGGCCAGGAGCTCGGCCTCGTCGGGCGCGGGCTGGGGCAGGAAGGAGCGCACGTCGGAGACGGGCGAGCCGTGGACGATCAGCGTGTCGGCGTGGTGGCCGCGCTCGGGGAGCGCGCCGAGCTCCTCCACCAGGGCGTCGCCGAGCGCCGCCCGGCAGGCGTCCACGGCGCCGGGCAGCGGGACCTCGTCGCCGGGCTCGGCCGTCCAGCGCTCGCCGTTGCCGCGGATCCACAGCGCAGGATGCAGCGTGCGCAGGAGCTCGAGCGTCTCGCGCGGCCAGCCGCCGAAGAGGGCGTAGTCGCCGCCGAGGACGTAGCGCTGGGCGGCCTGAGCCCGCGCGTCGGCCAGCACCGCCTCGAGCGCCGGCAGGTTGCCGTGGACGTCGTAGAGGCAGGCGATCACGAGGCGGGTAATACCATCGCCCGCGCATGAGCGCCGCCGCCCAGCCCGCCGCCGCCGCGCCCGCCGAGCCGGCCCCGGAC
>JALYMV010000329.1 GCA_030773575.1 Actinomycetota bacterium | reverse complement strand
GCGTCGAGGCGCTCGAGGCGCGCCCGGAGCCCGCCTCGCCCTCCGCCGGCACCAAGCCCGCCGGCACGGCGCCCGTCGTCGATCCGGCCCCGGCGGCCTCCCCCGGACGCTCCTAGCCGCGATGGCCTCCGCCTTCCGCTCGCCCGAGGAGTTCCAGGACCTGATGGATCAGGTCTTCACGATGATGAGCGAGGACCCGGACATGGGCCCGAAGCTCCGCGACGCCGACGTGCCGCAGCGCTTCGAGTTCTCCGACCTCGACTTCGTCCTCAACGTGCGCGCCGCCCAGCCGGGCGAGGAGGGCAACCTCCACTGGGAGTGGTCCGACGACGTCGACTGGACGCCCAAGGTCCGCATGACGATGTCCTCGGAGACCGCCAACAAGTACTTCCAGGGGAAGGAGAACGTCGCCATGGCGATCGCGCGGCGGCGGATCAAGACCGGCGGCGACGTCAAGGCGGCGCTCGCCCTCATGCCGATCACCAAGCCGGTGTACGCGCGCTACCGGGCGCTCGTCGAGGCGGAGTACCCGCACCTCAAGGCCTGAGCTTCGAAGGATTCGTTGACAGCCGGCGGCCGCGGGTGTACACCTCGTGGTCCGAGTGGTCGTGCCGTCGGCTTCGCGAGAAGGACGACGAGCACCGGCCCAGGCAGCGGGCCGCATTGCCCGCGACGGGGTGGCGGGGCCGGCACACCGGTCCCGCCGCTTCCAGACGCCGGGCGATAGCTTGGGCCGCCCCGTATGGACGACGTGCCGCTGACCGAGGTCGCCCGCCTCATCGACGTCTCGCCCGCCACCCTGCGGCGCTGGACGCGCGACGGGATCGTCCCGCTCCGCGACGGCCACTGGACCCCCTCGTCCGTCGCCCACGCCCGCATCGTCGCGCGCCTGCGCGGCCGCGGCCACTCGCTCGAGGCGATCCGCGCCGCCTCCGCCAGCGGCCGCCTCGCCTACGGCTACATGGAGGAGCTGTTCCCGGACGAGCCGGGCGAGATGAGCCTCGCCGAGGCGGCGGAGCAGACGGGCCTCGAGCCGGCGCTGATCGAGCGGATCTGGACGTCCGTCGGCTTCCCCGCCCGCTCGCTCGACGCGATCACGGAGGACGACGTGCAGCTGCTGCGCTACGTCGCGGCGGTCCTCGACGCCGGCTTCCCGCTCGTCGCCTTCCTCCAGCTCATCCGCGTCTACGGGCAGGCGATCGCCCAGATCGCCGACGCCGAGGTCAAGCTCTTCCACCTCTACGTCCACGAGCCGCTGATTCGCGACGGCGTGCCCGGCCTCGAGATGGCCGAGGAGATGGAGGGGCTCGCGGGGGAGCTGCTCCCGCTCGCCTCGCCGATCATGGACCACCTGCACCAGGCGTTCCTCCAGCACTTCGTCGAGCAGGACGTCGTCGGCCACATGGAGGTCGACTCCGAGGAGCTCCTCGACCTCGGCCGGCTGCGGGTGGCGATCGCCTTCGTGGACCTCGCGGGCTACACCCGGCTGACCGAGGAGGCCGGCGAGGAGCAGGCGGTGGACCTCGTCGAGCGCTTCCAGCAGGCGGTCGAGATCACGCTGCCCGACGACGCGCGCGTGATCAAGACGATCGGCGACGAGGTGATGGTGATCGGCTCCGACCCCACCGCCCTGTGCGACTGGGCGGTCGGCTTCCAGCAGCTGCAGTCCGAGCGACCGCTCCCGCGCATCGGCCTCCACCACGGCTCGGTGCTCTACCGCGACGGCGACTACTACGGCCGCGAGGTGAACCTCGCCTCGCGCGTCGGGGCCCGCGCGGCGGGCGGGGAGGTGCTCGTCACGCGGCCGGTGGTCGAGGCGGCCGGGCGCCACCTGCAGTTCGAGCGCGTCGGCGAGGTCAAGCTCAAGGGCTTCAGCGGGCCGACGGAGCTCTTCCTGGCCTCCGTGCGGGGGGAGTGAGGCGATGAGCGTCGAGGCCCGCGTGCGCGCCACGGGACTGCTCGCGCCCGGCCGGCCGGTCGTCGTGCTGCTCTCGGGCGGCCGCGACTCCGTCTGCCTGCTCGACCTCGCGGTGCGGCTGGCGGGGCGCGAGGCCGTCCACGCGGTGCACGTCAACTACGGGCTGCGCGCGTCGGCGGCCGGCGACGAGGCGCTCTG
>JALYMV010000328.1 GCA_030773575.1 Actinomycetota bacterium | reverse complement strand
GAGCGGAGCGGGGCGCGGGAGGGCGGGGGCGCAGCTAGGACGCGGTGCGGCCGGCGCGCAGGCGGGCGGCGCGGGCCTTCTTGCGGGCGCCGGTGTTCCGGTGCAGGGCGCCGCGCTTGACCGCCTTGTCGATCGTCTTCTGCAGGCGGCGGTAGTCCTCGTCGGCGGTCGTGTCGTCGCCACCGGCGACGGCGGCCTCGAGGCGGCGGAAGTAGGTCTTGATCGTCGACGTGTAGCGGCGGTTCTCGAGCCGCTCACGCTCGGCGCGGAGGATCCGCTTCTCCTGTGAGTGAATGTTGGCCATGACGCAGAAGCGCCGCAGGAGGACCCGCGGCGGCGGCGTACTATAGCGCGCTCGTGACCGCGCAGCCGCCCGCCGCAGAGCCCACCGCGGCGGCCGCCGGGATGCCGCCGGGCGACCCTGCGGCGACCGGCGCGCCCACCGGCCAGGCACCCCGGCGCCTCGCCGTCGCCACCGCCATCTTCGCCGTCGCCACCGGGCTCTCGCGCATCGCGGGCCTCGCGCGCGAGGTGGTGGCGGCGAGCTACTTCGGCACGAGCGGCCCCGCCTCGGCCTTCACCTTCGCCTTCCAGCTTCCCAACCTCGTCCGCGCGCTCGTCGCCGACGCGGCGCTCAGCTCGGCCTTCGTGCCCGTCTTCTCCGACCTGCTCGAGCGCAAGCGACGGAAGGAGGCGGCAGCGCTGGCCGGCTCGCTCTTCGGGCTGATCCTCGTCGTGCTGGGGGCGCTCACCCTGTTCTTCATCCTCATGGCCGGCGTCATCGTCCCGCCGCTCACGGGCGACGCCTTCACGCCCGCGCTCGACGCGCTGACCACCGGCCTGACCCGCGTGCTGTTCCCGATCGTCGTCCTGCTCGGGCTCAACGGGCTCGTGGTCGGGATCCTCAACGCCCACGACCACTTCTCCGTCCCGGCGATCTCCCCGCTCGTGTGGAACCTGGTCATCATCGCCGCGCTCGTCGGCCTCACGCCGCTCTTCGAGGGCGACGAGCGGCTCTACGCCTACGCGATCGGGGTCCTGCTGGGGACGATCGTGCAGTTCGCGATGGCGCTGCCCGTCCTGCGGAGGATCGGCTTCCCGCTGCGGATCGGCTTCGACGCGCGCGACCCCCGCATCGGCCAGGTCCTCAAGCTCATGCTGCCGGTGACGATCGGGCTCGGCCTGATCAACGTCAACCTGCTGATCAACTCGACGCTCGGCACGGCGATCTCCGACCAGGCGTCGCGGGCGATCGACGCCGCCTTCCGCATCTACATGCTCCCGCAGGGCATGTTCTCCGTCGCGGTCGCCACCGTGCTGTTCCCGGCGCTCTCGCGACTGGCCTCGCGCCGCGACCTCGCCGGCCTGCGCGCCGCGACGGGCAACGGGACGCGGCAGATCGCCCTGCTGCTCATCCCCTCGGCGGCCGCCACGATCGCGCTCGCCGTGCCGATCACCCGGCTGGTCTTCGAGCGCGGGGCGTTCGACGCCGAGTCCACGCGCCTGACCGCCGAGGCCCTCTTCTGGTTCTCGTTCTCCCTGCCGTTCAGCGGGATCAATCTGCTGCTGACCCGGACGTTCTTCTCGCTGCAGCGGCCGTGGCTGCCGACCGGCCTGGCGGTCGGCTCGCTGGTGGTCAACCTGGTGGCCGCCCTGGCGCTGTACCGCCCGTTCGGAATCGGCGGGATCGTCGCCGCCACCGCCATCTCGACCGCTGCGATGACCGCCGGCCAGGCCTACTTCCTGCGCGGCGAGCTCGACGGCATCGAGCTGCGCCGGACCCTCGCCGCGCTGGCGAAGATCGGGCTCGCCGCCGCGGCGTTCGGCGCGGCCGCCTACGCTGGCTGGCGCGGCCTGGACGAGGTCGTCGGGCGTTCGCTGCCCGCCCAGCTCGTCTCCGTCGGCACCGCGCTCGCCGCCGCGACCTCCGTGTACGTCGGGCTCGTCCTGCTCATGCGGATCCCCGAGGCCGACCAGATCGCCGACCTGCTCACCGCGCGCCTCCGCCGCCGCCGGCGGGCGGCGGCGGCCTCGTAACCTGTCGCGGGCCCATGGCCGATCAGGCGCACATCCGCAACTTCTCGATCATCGCCCACATCGACCACGGGAAGTCGACGCTGGCCGACCGCATCCTCGAGCTCACCCACACGGTCGACCCGCGCGGGATGCGCGCGCAGCTGCTCGACTCGATGGACCTCGAGCGCGAGCGCGGGATCACCATCAAGGCGCAAGCCGTCCGCGTCTTCTACACGGCCCAGGACGGCGAGATCTACCAGCTGCACCTCATCGACACGCCGGGGCACGTCGACTTCACCTACGAGGTCTCGCGCGCGCTCGCCGCGTGCGAGGGGGCGCTGCTCGTCGTCGACGCCTCCCAGGGCGTCGAGGCCCAGACCCTCGCCAACACGTACCTGGCGGTCGACTCCGGGCTCGAGCTGATCCCGTGCCTGAACAAGATCGACCTCCCGGGCGCCGAGCCGGAGCGCGTCGCCGACGAGATCGCCGAGCTGCTCGGCGAGCCGGCCGACGACGTCCGCCGGATCTCGGCCAAGACCGGCGACGGCGTGCTCGACGTCCTCGAGGAGCTCGTCCAGAAGGTCCCGCCCCCCGCCGGCGACCCGGACGGGCCGCCGCGCGCGGTGATCTTCGACTCGGAGTTCGACCAGTACCGCGGCGTGGTCGCCTACGTCCGCGTCGTCGACGGCACCTTCACCAAGGGCGCGGCGATCCGCGCGATGGCCACGCAGACGGAGGCCGAGATCGACGACATCGGCTTCTTCACGCCCAAGGAGACGCCCGTCGAGTCGCTGTCGGCGGGGGAGGTGGGCTACCTCATCACGGGGATCAAGGACGTCACCCGCCTGCGCGTCGGCGACACGCTGACCACGAAGGCCAACGGGGCGACCGAGGCGCTGCCGGGCTACCGCGACGTCAAGCCGATGGTCTACTGCGGGCTCTTCCCGATCGAGTCCGACCAGTTCCCCGAGCTGCGCGACGCGCTCGAGAAGCTGACCCTCAACGACGCCGCGCTGCAGTGGGAGCCCGAGACCTCAGACGCGCTGGGCTTCGGCTTTCGCTGCGGGTTCCTCGGGCTGCTGCACATGGACATCGTGCGCGAGCGTCTCGAGCGCGAGTACGACCTCGAGCTGATGGCGACGATGCCGAGCGTCGAGTTCGAGGTGACGCTCACCGACGGCACGATCATGCCGGTCCACAACCCGACCGACATGCCCGACCCGGCGCGGATCGCGGAGGTCCGCGAGCCCTTCGTGCGCGCGTCGATCCTCACGCCGAAGGAGTACATCGGGCCGATCATGGAGCTCTGCCAGGAGAAGCGCGGCCAGCACTCGGGCATGCACTTCCTCTCCGCCGAGCGCGTGCAGCTGACCTACGACCTGCCGCTCGCGGAGATCGTGCTCGACTTCTTCGACCAGCTCAAGTCGCGCACCCGCGGCTACGCGTCCTTCGACTACGAGCCGACCGGGCTGCGGCCCTCCGAGCTGGTCAAGCTCGACGTCCTGCTGGCGGGCGACACGGTCGACGCGCTGTCGATGATCGTCCACCGCGACAAGGCGTACGAGGTCGGGCGGACCCTCACCGAGAAGCTGCGCAAGAGGATCCCGCGCCAGCAGTACGACGTGCCGATCCAGGCGGCCATCGGGGCGAAGATCGTCGCCCGCGAGACCGTGAAGGCCTTCCGCAAGGACGTCATCGCCAAGTGCTACGGCGGCGACATCTCGCGCAAGCGCAAGCTGCTCGAGAAGCAGAAGGAGGGCAAGAAGCGGATGAAGCAGGTCGGCCGCATCGAGGTCCCGCAGGAGGCCTTCCTCGCGGTCCTCGAGCTCGGCGACGGCCCCGGGTAGGTCCGCCGGGCGCGGGGGGCTCAGCCGCCGCCGGGCGGCGCGGGCTCTTGCTCACAGGGCGGCTCGGCCTCGCCGCCGCCGTCCGGGCGGACCGCCACGGGCG
>JALYMV010000327.1 GCA_030773575.1 Actinomycetota bacterium | reverse complement strand
GGGCTGGTCCCGGCGCCGAGTCCGGCTCGACCGGCGGCTCCGGATCGGGCTCGGGCGGCTCGGGCGGCTCGGGCGGCTCGGACGGCTCGGACGGCTCGGGCGATTCAGGAGGAGACGAGCCGCTGCTGCCCCAGACGGCGGGCACGCGGGACGACCGGACGGCGCCGCGCGTCCGGATCGGAGGCTCGACCGCTCAGCGGATCGGACGCCGCGGGACCCTGCGCGTCGCCGCCGTCTCGCTCGACGAGCCGGTGGTCGTCCAGGCCTCCGCCGTCGTGAGCGTCGGCGTGCTCACGTTCACCCAGACCTCGACGCGGACCGCCATCCGCGTCCGCGGCGCCGGTGCCGAGCTGAGCATGAAGCTGCCGGCGAAGGCGCTCAAGGCGATCCGCCGCCGGCTGCGCAGCGGCCGCCGCGTCACCGCCCGCATCACCGTGCTCGCCACCGACGCGGCCGGCAACACCAGCGTTGCCTCGATGAAGCGCGTGCGGCTGAAGCGGTAGCCGGCCGCGTGCCGCGGGGCGGTGTGGGACCGCCCTACGAGCGGTCGACGAGGTTGTTGTCGATCTGCAGCGGGGGAGCGCCCGGCTCGGCGGCCTTGGGGGCGTGCTCGGGCGCCTCGGCCGGCGGCTCGACGCCGAGCGCCTGGGCCAGCTCGCCCGTCTCGTACATCTCCGTGACGATGTCGCAGCCGCCCACGAGCTCGCCCTTGACGAAGAGCTGGGGGATCGTCGGCCAGTTCGAGAGCGAGGAGAGCTCCTGGCGGATGCGCGGGTCGGGAAGGATGTCGACCGCCGCGAACGGCGCGCCGAGGGCCTCGAGGGCCGCCACCGTGCGCGCGGAGAAGCCGCAGGCGGGGCGCTCGGGGGTGCCCTTCATGAACAGGAGGACCTCGTGCTCGCCGATGGCCTCGGCGATGGCCTCGCGGATGGGATTCTCGGTGGAGCTCATGGGTTAGGCCTCACTCGGCTCGTGTGGAGAGGGACAACGCGTGGATGGGCCCGCCGACGTCGCTTCCGAAGACGTCGTAGACGAGCTTGTGCTGGGCGATGCGCGACAGCCCGGAGAAGGCGGGCGAGACCACCGTGGCGCGGAAGTGGTCGCCGCCGCCCGTGAGGTCGACCACCTCGGCGCGGGCGCCGGGGATGCCCACCTCGATGCGGGTCTTCAACTCGTCCGTGGTCGGCATTGGGATCTAGCCTAGCGACCGCTATCCTTACTGAAGCGTTGGATGCAGACCCCGACCGGAGCACCCGCCACATGATCACGTTCTCAGACAAGGGCGCAGAGAAGGTCCACGAGTTCCTGGCGAGCCAGAACGCCGACGTGGAGACCCACGGGCTGCGCGTGGGCGTGCGCGGCGGTGGCTGCTCGGGCTTCCAGTACGCGTTGGCCTTCGACCAGCAGCGCGACGACGACGAGGTCTTCGAGGACCACGGCCTGCGCCTGCTCGTCGACCGGCAGTCGCTGCCCTACGTCCGTGGCGCCGTCGTCGACTACGTCGAGGGCCTGCAGGGCGCCGGCTTCAAGGTCGAGAACCCGAACGTGATCGCGGCCTGCGGCTGCGGCTCGTCGTTCCAGGTCGCCGACGAGGAAGAGGTCTCGGCGGTCTGATGGGTCGCCGCGGGGCCGGGATCGTCCTCGGCCTCGGCTGGGTCCTCGCGGCCGTCCTGGCGTTCGTCCTGCTGCGGGGCGACGCGGAGCCCAAGCCCGCGGCCGATCGGCCGCGGGCCGAGTCGCCCGTGCCCGAGCGCACGCCGACGCCGGCGGCGACGCCCACGCCGGGCGACACCGAGGTGCAGGAGACCGACGGCTCGCTGGCCGTCGGCATCACCGAGCCGAACCCGAACTTCATCTGGGCGGCCGAGGACCGCCCGCTGGGCCCGCCGTTCGGGCCCTGGCGCGACGCCCTGGCCGCCATGCGCCCCGCCTACTACCGCCTCGTGCTCGACTGGGCGTCGCTGCAGCCGGCGCCCGGTCGCCGGGCCAACCTCGACCTGCCCAACGGCGGCTGCATGCGGAGGATCCCGCCGTGCGGCACGTTCGCGGGCCTCCGCGACCAGCTGCGAGCCGCGGCCTCGCAGCAGAAGCGCACGGGCATGGAG
>JALYMV010000326.1 GCA_030773575.1 Actinomycetota bacterium | reverse complement strand
GCCTGCGGCTGCCCACCGCGCGCCTCGCCTGCCTCGAGCGCGGGATCACCCCCCGCTCCCGCCAGCCGTCCGACACGCCCGAGCGTGTCGACCCGGCCGCGATGGAGGCCGCCTACGAGGCCGCCCTCGAGCTCGTCGACGCGCTCGACGAGGAGCTCGCCGAGCGCCGCGAGGCCCGCCGGGCCGAGCGCGAGGCGGCCTAACGGCTCGCGGCGAGCTCGACGAAGAAGTCCAGCGCCCGGGGGTTGGCCAGCGAGTCGACGCTGGCGGCCTTCCCGGGCGGCGTGCCGGTGAGGATCCGCTTGACGGGGACCTCGAGCACCTTGTTCGACAGCGTGCGCGGGACCTCGGCGATCGCGAAGACCTCGCTGGGCACGTGGCGCGGCGAGCAGTCCTCGCGGATGCGCGTGCGGATGCGGGCGATCACGTCGTCGGTCAGCTCGGCGCCGTCGCGGAGGACGACGAAGAGCGGCATCCAGCTCTCCTCTCCCCGCTGGGGTACGTCGACCACGAGCGCGTCGACCACCTCGTCGACCGCGAGCACCGCCCGGTAGATCTCGCTCGTCCCCATGCGGATCCCGCCGCGGTTGATCGTCGAGTCCGAGCGTCCGTAGATGATCGCCGTGCCGCGCGGGGTGATCTCGATCCAGTCCCCGTGGCGCCAGATCCCGGGGTACATCGAGAAGTAGGCGGCCCGGTAGCGCTCGCCGTCCGGGTCGTTCCAGAAGTAGAGCGGCATCGAGGGCATCGGCCTGGTTATCACGAGCTCGCCCACCTCGCCGACCACCGGCTCGCCGTCCTCGTCGAAGGCCTCGACCTTCGCCCCCAGTGCCCGGGCCTGCAGCTCGCCGCGGTGGACCGGCAGGAGCGGCACGCCGCCGACGAACGCGCTGCAGACGTCGGTGCCGCCGCTGGTGGAGAACAGCCAGGTGTCGCGCCCGACGTGCTCATAGACCCACTCGAAGCCCTCCGGCGCGAGCGGCGAGCCGGTCGATCCGACCGCCCGCAGCGCGCTGAGGTCGCGCCCGGCGGCCGGCTCGACCCCGCTCTTCATGCAGGTCGCGAGGTAGCTCGCGCTCGTGCCGAAGCACGTCATGCCGGTGTCGGCGGCGAAGTCCCAGAGGACGTCGAGGCTCGGGTAGGCCGGGTTGCCGTCGTAGAGGAGGATCGTGGCCTGGGTGAGCAGTCCGGAGACGAGGAAGTTCCACATCATCCAGCCCGTCGTCGTGAACCAGAACAGCCGGTCGCCGGCCTGGGCGTCGACGTGGAGGTTGAGCTTCTTGAGGTGCTCGAGCAGGATCCCGCCCTGACCCTGGACGATCGCCTTGGGCAGGCCCGTCGTGCCGCTCGAGTAGAGGACCCACAGCGGGTGGTCGAACGCGACGGGCTCGAAGCGCAGCTCGGCGCCCTCCCCCATGGCGAGCAGCTCGTCCCACGTCATCGGCAGCCCGTCGAGGCGGCCGAGGTCCGGCTCGGGATCGAGGTAGGGCAGGACGACGGTGTGGCGCAGGCTCGGCATCTCGCGCTGGAGGGTCGCGACGGTGTCGAGGCGGTCGAACGGCTTGCCGTTGTAGCCGTAGCCGTCGACGGCGAGCAGCACGGCCGGCTCGATCTGCGCGAAGCGGTCGACCACCGAGCGCGCGCCGAAGTCGGGCGAGCAGCTCGACCACACGGCGCCGATGCTCGCCGTCGCCAGGAAGGCCGCGATCGCCTCGGGGACGTTCGGCATGTAGGCGACCACGCGGTCGCCGTGCCCGACGCCCAGCTCGCGCAGCCCGGCGGCGATGGCGGCCACCTGCGCGCCCAGCTCCCCCCAGGTGATCTCGCGGCGGTCGCGCAGCTCGGAGTCGGCGATGATCGCCGGCGCGTCGGGCGCCTTGTCGCGGAACGCGTGCTCGGCGTAGTTGACCTGAGCGCCGGCGAACCAGCGCGCGCCCGGCATCGTCGCGTCCGGGTCGAGCACCCGCTGGTAGGGCGTGGGCGACTCGACGCCGAAGAAGTCCCAGATCGACGCCCAGAAGGCCTCGAGGTCGTCCGTCGACCAGCGCCAGAGCGCGTGGTAGTCCTCGAAGGCGAGGCCCCGCTCGGCCTCCAGCCAGCGCATGTAGCGCGTCATCGTCGCCCGCTCGCGCAGCGCGGCGGGCGGCTCCCACAGCAGCGTCCCCTCCTCCATGGGCGCGATTCTATGGGCCGCCGAGGGGGAAGCGGCACTCCATGGCCGATGAACCCAAGCCCGATCCCATGGACGTCGACGAGGTGCTGCACCGCCTCAACGAGGCGCTCGCCCAGCAGCAGCGCTCCGTCCTGCAGTTCACCGTCGCCGCCGGCTCGATGTTCGGCCTCGAAGTCCAGGGAGTCACGGGGGAGCTCAAGACCTTCGCGACCGCCGAGCTCGAGGACACCCGCCTGCTCGTCGAGAAGATCACCGCGCTCGGCGGCGACCCGACGACGGAGGTCCGCGGCCTCACCTGGAGCGCCGACCCGCACGAGGCGATGGCCAGCCTCGTCGAGTCGGAGGACGAGCTGATCGCCGCACTGCACCAGGTCATCCCGCCCTCCGGTCAGGAGCCGCGTTCCGAAGCGCTCGAGCACCTGATGGAACACATCATCATGCGCAAGCAGAACCAGGTCGACTGGATGCGCCGGGCGATGCGGACGCCGTGACGCCGTGATCCACCACGTCGGGCTGGAGGTGCGGCCGGCGGACGCCGACGGCGAAGTCGCCTTCTGGGCGCTGTTGGGCTTTTCTGAGGTCGAGCCGCCGGGCTCGCTCGGCGAGCGCTCGCGCTGGGTGGAGCGCGACGGCCGGCAGATCCACCTCCTGCTCAGCGACTCGCCGGTGATCGCGGCGCAGGGCCACGTGGCGCTGCACGCGCCGGACTACGAGGCGGTCTGCGAGCGCCTGCGCGCGGCCAGCTTCCAGGTCGAGCCCCGCGAGCAGCACTGGAGCGCGCCACGGGCGTTCGTGCGCTCGCCGGCCGGCCACCGGGTCGAGCTGATGGCCGCGCCGCCGCGATGACGTCGGCGCATGGGCGACTCCGAGCACAACAAGGCCCTCGTCCGGCGGCTGGTGGAGATCGTCAACGGGCGCAGGCTCGAGGAGCTCGGGGAGGTCTACGTCTTCCGCGCGCAGGACGGCAATCTCGACTCCGCGATCGCCGTCGTGGAGGACAACCCTCACCCTGATGCGGCAGTTCGGCCTCGTGCCGTCCGGCGGAGGCGCTGCAATCGACCGGGATGGAGCAGCGCCTCAGCGTCATCACCCTGGGCGTCGCCGACCTCGCCCGCGCCCGCGCGTTCTACGAGGCGCTCGGGTGGACGACCGGCGCGGCACCGGAGGACGACGTCGTCTTCTTTCAGGCCGGCGGCTTGGTCGTCGCCCTGTGGGGGCGCGACCAGCTCGCCGCCGACAGCGGCGTGACGGAGGACCCCGGCGGCTGGGGCGGGATCACGCTGGCCCATAACGTGGGCTCCCCGGATGAGGTCGACGCGGTGATCGAGGAGGCGCGGGCGGCCGGCGCGCGCATCGCCCGCGAGGGCGGGCCGACCTTCTGGGGCGGCTACTCGGGTGCCTTCGCCGACCCGGACGGCCACCCCTGGGAGGTCGCCCACAACCCGCACTGGACCCTCGAGGCCGACGGGTCGGTGCGGCTGGCTCGCTAGACCGCGACGACGCCGTGGCGCTTGTTCGGCACCGGCCGCTCGCGCCCGGCGTAGAGCCCGAAGCGCCGGATGCACTCCGCCCGCAGGTCCTCGGGCTGGATGACGCCGTCGATGACGAGCTCGGAGGCGAGGTGCAGGAGGTCGACGCCCTCGGCGTACTCGGCCATCAGCTCGGCGCGCTTGGCGTTGCGGGCCTCCTCGTCCTCGATCGCCGCGAGCTGGTTGTAGAAGACGGCGTTGACCGCGGCGCTCGGGCCCATCACCGCGATCTTGGCGGTGGGCAGCGCGAGCGTCGCGTCGGGGTGGAAGGCGGGGCCGGCCATCGCGTAGAGGCCGGCGCCGTAGGCCTTGCGGACCACGACGCTGAGCTTCGGGACGGTCGCCTCGGAGACCGCCTGGATCATCTTCGCGCCGTGGCGGATGATCCCCTGGCGCTCGACCGCCGTCCCGATCATGAACCCCGGGACGTCGGCGAGGAAGAGCAGCGGGATGCCGAACGCATCGCATGTCCAGATGAAGCGGGCGGCCTTGTCGGCGGAGTCGACGAACAGCACGCCGCCCTTGAACTTCGGCTGGTTGGCGACGATCCCGACCACGCGGCCGTCGAGCCGCGCGTAGCCGACGATGAGCTCCTTGGCCCAGCGCTTGTGGACCTCGAGGAACGAGCCGTCGTCGACGAGCGCGTCGAGCAGGTCGCGCATGTCCCAGGGCTTGTTCTCGTCGGCCGGGATGAGCTCGCGGATCGGCTTGGCCTGCGCGCTCGGCGGCGCCGGCGGCGCAACCGGCGGCTCCTCGTCGAAGCGCGTCGGCATGTAGCCGAGGTAGCGCTTGGCGAGGTCGATGCCCTCCTCGTCGGACTTCACGAGGAAGTGGCCGCAGCCCGAGACGCCGGTGTGCATCTTGGCGCCGCCCATCTCCTCGAGGGAGACCTTCTCGCCGATGACCATCTCGGCCATCCGCGGCGAGCCGAGGTACATCGACGCGTTGCCCTCGCGCATGATCACCACGTCGCAGAACGCGGGGATGTAGGCGCCGCCCGCGGCGCTCGGCCCGAACAGGACGCAGATCTGGGGCACGGCGCCGGAGAGCTGGACCTCGTTGTAGAAGATCCGCCCGGCGTGGCGGCGGCCGGGGAACATCTGGACCTGGTCGGTGATTCGCGCGCCGGCCGAGTCGACGAGGTAGACCATCGGGACGCGGTGGGCGAGCGCCGACTCCTGGATGCGGAGGATCTTCTCGACCGTCTTGGGGCCCCAGGAGCCGGCCTTGACCGTCGGGTCGTTGGCCATCACCGCGACGGGCCGCCCGGCGATGGTGCCCATGCCCGTGACGACGCCGTCGGCGCCCAGGCCGTCGGCCTCCCAGTTGGCCAGCAGCGCGTCCTCGGCGAAGGAGTCCGGATCGAGCAGCCGCGCGACCCGCTCGCGGACGGGCAGCTTGCCCTGCTCGATCGCCTTGTCGCGGTGGCGCTCGGGGCCGCCCGCGTACGCCCGCTCGTAGGCCTGCTCGACGTCGCTCATCGCCGCGGACGATAACCGCTCCGCGGCCGCCGGCCACGGTCTATCCTCCGTGAGGTGCGCCGCACCGCTGCCGCCGTCACGGCGCTTCTGACCCTCGCCCTGCCGGCCGTGGCCGCCGGCCACGGTCGCACCCACGATG
>JALYMV010000325.1 GCA_030773575.1 Actinomycetota bacterium | reverse complement strand
GCTCGGTGAGCCGCCCGCGCCGGCCGCCGCGCGGCTCGGTGGGCGCGACGTCGGCGGGGACCCCGGCGACGGCCACCGCGTAGGCCGGCACGACGCCGCCGAACTCCTGCTTGATCCGCGCCTCGCGCTTGGCGTAGACCGCCTCGCGCTCCTTCCAGTGGCAGAGCACCGGAGAGGCGATGAACACGGAGGAGTAGGTGCCGGAGATCGTGCCGATGATCAGCGCGAACGCGAAGTCGCGAAGCGTCTCGCCGCCGAAGAAGTACAGCGACAGCACGGGCAGCACGGAGCAGAAGCTCGTGGCCAGCGAGCGGACGATGACCTCCGACATGGAGCGGTTGACGATCTGGGAGTACGCGGCGCTCGGCATGCGCGGCACGTTCTCGCGGATGCGGTCGAACACGATGATCGTGTCGTAGAGCGAGAAGCCCAGGATGGTGAGCAGCGCCGCGACCGTCGACGTCGTCACCTCCGCGCCGGTCAGGGAGTAGATGCCCGCGGTGATGAGGAGGTCGTGCGACAGCGCGATGAGCACCGGCACGGCGTACTTCCACTCGAACCGCAGGGCGATGTAGACGCCGATGACCAGCAGCGAGGCGATGATGGCGATCAGGGCGGAGCGCGCGACGCTCTGACCGAAGGACGGGCCGATCGACTCGACGTTGGGCCGGTCCTCGAGCCCGTAGGCGTTGCGCAGCGTGTCCGTGACGCGCGTGACGTTCTCCGGGCGCAGCGTCTCCGTGGAGATCTGCACGACGTTGCGGCCCAGGTCGGGGTTGTCGAGCGTCTGGATGTTGGCGTCGGCGAGCCCCTGGCGCTCGAGGGCGCCGCGGACGTCGTCGACGCTCGCCGAGCGCTCGAGCGGCGCGGTGATCCGCGTTCCGGACTCGAAGTCGATGCCGAAGTTGAGCCCCTTGCCGGCGATGGCCAGTGCGCCGATCAGCAGGATCACGCCGGAGGCCGAGAAGAAGTACCGCGAGGCCCCCATGAAGTCGAAGCGCTTCTTGTCCTTCTTCTCGCGCGCGCCGATCGTCCCGCGGCTCGAGAGCAGCTTCGTCCCGCCCAGGGCGAGGAGGATCGCCTGCGTCGCGAGCACCGCGGTGAACAGGGAGACGATGACGCCGATGCCGAGCGTGAACGCGAAGCCGCGGACGCTCGCCGTCGCGAGCACGAACAGGATGAACGCGACGAGCAGCGTGACGACGTTGGCGTCGATGATCGTCGAGAGGCCCTTCTTGTAGCCCGCGGCGATCGAGGCGGTGATCGATCTGCCGCTGCGCGCCTCCTCCTTGACGCGCTCGAAAATGACGATGTTGGCGTCCGCCGCCACGCCGAGCGTGAGGATCAGGCCCGCGATGCCCGGCAGGGTCAGCGTGATCGGAATCAGCTCGACCAGCGCGTAGAAGTAGAGGGCGTAGACGGCCAGCGCGCCCGTCGCGATCAGGCCGAGGACGCGGTAGAAGATCAGCAGGAAGAGCGCGACGATGATGAAGCCGCCGATGCCGGCGAGCAGGCCCTGGTCGAGCGCCTGGGCGCCGAGCGACGCCGAGACCTGCGAGCGCGAGATGAGCTCGAGCTCGAGCGGCAGGGCGCCGATCTTGAGCAGCTTGGCGAGGTTCTGGGCGGTGGTGATCGTGAAGCCGCCGGAGATCTGCGCGCCGTTGACGCCGTCGATGCCGTCCGGGTTCTCGCGGTAGTTGATGTAGGGCGTCGAGACCAGCTCGTTGTCGAGCGCGATCGCGAAGTGGTGCGAGGCGGAGATCGGGTCCGAGCCGGGCGGCGCGTTGTCGACGCCGCGGATGGCGATCGCCCGCGTCGTGTCCTGGAAGGCGCGGCGGCCCTTGTCGGTGAAGTCGAACGTGACGATGGGCGTGTTGCCGCCCTGCTGGTCGAAGTTCTGCTCCGGGTTCCTGATGTCCGTGCCGCTCAGCGACGGGTTGTCGGCGATGATCCACCAGCGGTCGGGATCCGGCGGCTCGACGCCCTCGGAGTTCGGGTCGCCCTTCTGGTCGCGCAGGACGAGGATCCCCTCGGGGACCGTCAGGAACTTCGCGCCGGCCAGCTCCTCGGGGTCGAGCGAGTTGCGGGCGTCCTGCTCGTTGTCGTACGCCTGCATGTTCGCCAGGGGCTTGTTGACCCGGTCGAACGCGTAGGTGCGCGGCCGGCTCGCCGCCTCGTTGTTGGCGTCGCGCTGGGCCGGGCACTTCGACGCGCGCTCGACCGCCTTGAAGAAGCCCGTGACCGGCGTCTGGCCGCCGTTGACCTCGGTCTCGTTCGTCTTGCAGTCCTCGTCGAGGATGACCTCCTCCCAGTCGTAGAGGAAGAGCTGCGCGGTGGTGCCGACCTGCTCGGCGGCCGCGTCGGCGTCCTCGACACCCGGGAGGTTGACCTCGAGCTGGTCGCGCCCGGCGAGGCGGATCTCCGGCTCGGAGACGCCGAAGGCGTCGACGCGCTCGCGCAGCAGGCCGAGCGACCGGTCGAGCGCCTCTTGGGTGACGGTGGGCTGCGCCTTGGTCGGCTTGCCCTCGTAGACGAGCTGGACGCCGCCCTGGAGGTCCAGGCCGAGCTGGGTCCTCTTCGTCGCGACGACGGCGATCGACCCGGCGATCAGGCCGAGGACGAGGAGGAGGACGAAGAGGCTGCGGCGGCGGGCGTTCATGGCGTGGTCGGAGGAAGGGTACTTCGCTACTTGGAGGGCGTCAGCACGAGCAGCAGGCCGCCGTCCTCGTCATAGGCCGGGAAGAGGTCGGCGACGGCGGTGGCGGGCAGGTCGCCCTCGGCGTGCACGGTCACCGGCTTGGCGAGCTGGCGGACGCCCCACTCGAGGACGGTGCCCACCGTGTCGGCGCCGTCGCCGAAGTCCAGGCCGAGCACCTCCGAGGCGTTGCGGCCGATGACCTTCTCGTCCGACAGGCCGGTGAGCTCCTTGGAGCCGCGGCCGCAGCCGATGATGCGCCCCTGCTGGTCGCAGACGAAGAACGCCGCGTTGGGCGCCGGGTAGTAATCGTCGAGCAGCTCGAACAGGAAGCCGAAGCCGCACTTCGCGCAGCCCTTGGGCTGGTTGCGGAAGCCGGCGGTCCGGTCGGTCTGCGTCGACCGGTGGCCGCAGTTCGGGCAGATGAAGAGATGGGCCATTTCCGATACGCAGGTTAGACCGGTCGCGATAAACCGGAGGTTTAGAAGAGCGGCTCGGCCGCGGGGGGCGGCGTGAGCCCGAGGTGCGCGAACGCGCGGCGCGTCGCGCAGCGCCCGCGCGGGGTGCGCTGGAGGAACCCGCGCTGCAGCAGGTAGGGCTCGTAGACGTCCTCGATCGTGTCCGCCTCCTCCCCCACCGCAATGGCGAGGGTCGACAGCCCGACGGGGCCGCCGCCGAAGCCGTCGCAGATCGCGGAGAGGATGTCGCGGTCGAGCCGGTCGAGGCCCTCGTGGTCGACACCGAGCAGGTCGAGCGCGCCGTCGGCGACCTCGGCGTCGATGCGCCCGCCGCTGCGGACCTCCGCGTAGTCGCGCACCCGCTTGAGCAGGCGATTGGCCACCCGCGGGGTGCCGCGGGCGCGGGCGGCGATCGCGCGCGCGCCCGCCGGCTCGATCTCGACGCCCAGCACGCCGGCGGAGCGCTCGACGATGCGGGCGAGGTCCTCGGGGACGTAGTGCTCGAGGCGGTGCTGGATCCCGAAGCGGTCGCGCAGCGGCGTGGTGAGCAGCCCGGCGCGGGTGGTGGCGCCGATCAGCGTGAAGGGCGGCAGGTCGAGCGTGACCACCCGCGCACCGGCGCCGGCGCCCACGGTGATCGGGAGCTGGTGGTCCTCCATCGCTGGATAGAACGTCTCCTCGAGCGCGCGCGGCAGGCGGTGGATCTCGTCGACGAAGAAGACCGAGCGCGGCTCGAGCGCGGTGAGCATCGCGGCGATGTCGGCCTTGCGCTCGAGCGCCGGCCCGGCCGTCTGGGTGAAGCGCACGCCGAGGGCGTCGGCGACGATCCGCGCGAGCGAGGTCTTGCCCAGCCCGGGCGGGCCGGCGAGCAGGACGTGGTCGAGCGCCTCGCCGCGGGAGCGCGCCGCCTCGATGGAGACCGCGAGCTGGTCCTTGACCGGGTGCTGGCCGACGAACTCGTCCAGGCGGCGCGGGCGCAGCGAGCGCTCGGCTTCGTCCTCCGGCGTGACGTGGGCGGTGTGGACGAGGTCGGCGGCGATCACGCCGGGCGTGCGGATGGGCTCCATCAGCCCGGCCTCGCCTCGCGCAGCGCGTGGGCGATGAAGTCCTCGGGCGTCTGGCCGGGCGCGCCGTCGAGCAGCGCCTCGGCCTCCTGCAGCGAGAAGCCGAGCCCGAGCAGGCCGTCGCGGGCCAGGAGGCGCGGGTCGTCGCCGCGGCTGAGGCTGATCGGGTCCTCCGCGGGGGCCGCGCCGACCTTCTCGCGCAGCTCGACGATGATGCGCTCCGCCGTGCGCTTGCCGATGCCGGGAACGGCCTGGAAGCGGGCGTGGTCGCCCACGGCCAGGGCGCCCAGCAGCTCGCGTGGCGGGCCGCCCGACAGCACCGCGAGCGCGACCTTCGGCCCGACGGACTGCACCCCGATGAGCAGCAGGAAGAGGTCGCGCTCCTCCTCCGTGGCGAAGCCGTAGAGCTGCATGGCGTCGTCGCGGACGATGAGGTGGGCGTGCAGCGAGACCGGCTTGCCGACCGCGGGCACGGCGCGCAGGCTCTCGGCGGAGACCGCGAGCCGGTAGCCGAGGCCGCCGCTCGTGAGGACCACCACGTGGTCGGGCCGCCGGAGCGCGACCTCGCCGGAGACGAGGGCGATCATGCCGTCGCCAGGGCGGCGCGCAGCGGGGCGCCGTTGGCGTGGCAGATGGCCACCGCGAGCGCGTCGGCCGCGTGGTCGGGGCGCGGGAGCTCGGCGAGCGAGAGCAGCGACTGGACCATCCGCTGGACCTGGCCCTTGTCCGCCCGGCCCGAGCCGCAGACGGCCCCCTTGACCTGCTGGGGCGTGTAGGAGCGGCACGGGATCCCGCGCTGGCCGGCGGCGAGGATGACGACCCCGCGGGCGTGGCCGACCGCGAACGCCGAGCGTGCGTTGGCGCCGAAGTAGAGGTCCTCGACCGCGACCGCCTCGGGCCGGTACTCGTCGAGCAGCTCCCCGACGCGGGCGTGGATCGCGGCCAGCCGGACGCCGGGGTCGGTGCCCGCCGCGGTCTCCACCACGCCGCCGTCGAGCGCGACGAGGCGCCCGGAGGAGCGGCCCACCACGCCGTAGCCCGTGTTGGCGGTCCCCGGATCGATGCCCAAGACGATCATGCGCACGGCGGGGATTCTCCGCCGTGGGTCGGACGCCTTCCGCGGGGCTCAGACCCGAGCGGGGGCGACCGGCCGGCGAACGGCATCGGCGGCCGGTAAGGGAGCGAGTCAGTCCTGGCGGCGGAGCGGCCCGGAGATGTGGCACGCGTCGCCGATCCCGCCGCCGATGTCAGATCGAGCCCGGCACCCGGGGCAGATGTGCCACGGGCGATCACCAGAGCCGGGGTTGACGTTCGCCCGCCGCGAAGCCGCGCACGCGGGCGTCTCAGCCCGCGACCCGCTCGAGCACCTCGGCGTCCACGTCGAAGTTCGCGTGGACCGTGTCGACGTCGTCCTGGTCCTCGAGGGCGTCGACGAGGCGCAGCAGCCGGCCGGCCTGCTCCTCGTCGAGCGGGACGCGGGTCTTGGGCTGCTGGGCGACCTCGGCGGTCTCGATCTCGATCCCGGCGCCGCTCAGCGCCTCGCGGACCGCGGTGAGGTCGCCGGGCTCGCAGACGATCTCGAAGACGTCGTCGTCGAGGGAGATGTCCTCGGCGCCCGCGTCGATGGCGACCATCAGGTCGTCCTCGGAGTAGCGCTCGCCGTCGACCACCACGAGCCCCTTCTTGTCGAACAGGTAGGCGACCGAGCCGGGCTCCCCCAGCGAGCCGCCGTGCTTGCCGAAGATGTGGCGGACCTCGGAGCCCGTGCGGTTGCGGTTCTCGGTGACCGCCTCGACGAGGAGCGCGACGCCGCCGGGACCGTAGCCCTCGTAGAGGACGTCCTCGAGCGCGTCGGTGTCCGCGCCCGCGCCGGTGCCCTTGGCGATCGCGCGCTCGATGTTGTCCTTGGGCATCGAGGCGTCCTTGGCCTTCTGGACGGCCAGCGCGAGGCGCGGGTTGCCGTCGACGTCGCCGCCGCCCTCCTTCGCCGCGACGGTGATCGCCCGGGCGAGCTTGGTGAAGAGCTTGCCGCGGCGGGAGTCCACGATCGCCTTCTTGTGCTTGATCCCCGCCCACTTGGAATGACCGGCCATGGCGGAGAACTCTATCCGGGCGCATAGACGGCCATCGAGCCGTCGGAGTAGGCGGGGCGCTCGCCGCGCAGGCAGCCCGGCGCCGTGGCGGGCTGGACGAAGGCGCGCGGCTGGGGCGCCGTGACCAGCACCACCCACGCACCCCGCGCACGGCGGCGGGCGACCGC
>JALYMV010000324.1 GCA_030773575.1 Actinomycetota bacterium | reverse complement strand
GTGGAGGAGGTTCCGCCGGCGGCGACCTCGAGCGTCCGGGCGGCCGTCGCGGCCGGCCGGCGCACCCCCGAACCCAGCGCCTGCGCGCCGGCCCGGAAGGCCGCGAAGGCCGGCTTCTCCGTGCCGTCGCGGCGGAGCAGCCCGTAGTTGTCGGTGCGCTCGCTCCGGTCGCCCGACAGGTCAGAGATGCCGTAGTAGATCGCCACGGGCACGTAGTCCCAGGCGCTGAGGTGGTCGAGCGCCTCGCGCACGAACCGCGCCTGCGCCGCCTCGGCGACGCCGTTGTCCCAGGGATCCTGGCCGCGCACGGAGCAGGTGCTCCACCCGAACTCCGTCAGCCACAGCGGCTTCGCGTCGCCGAAGCGGAGCATCAGCTCGCGCATGGCCGGCACGCCGCGGACGAACGAGACGCGGCTCGAGCGCCCCTCGCGCCGGTCCAGCGGAGAGACGTCGTTGGCGTAGGGGTGGACCGAGAACGCGTCGAAGGATCCCCGGACGCCGGCGCGGTACAGCGCCTCGGCGAACTCGAGGTCGGACTCGGAGAGGGCCCCGGCGAGGAAGGTGACGCCGGGCGCGGCGGCCTTGGCCTCGGCGTAGGACGCCTTCACCAGCGCGGCGTAGCGCGCGGCCTTGTCGGGACCGCGCGAGAAGTGGTCCTGGTTGGGCTCGTTCCACATCTCCCAGGCCGCGACGCGGGTGCCGTACCGGCGGGCCAGGAAGGCGAGCGCGTCGCCGAAGTGCTCCGGATTGGTGGGCAGGTAGCGCTCGACGTCGCGCTCCCACCAGTTGCCCGCGCAGCCCGCCTTCACGGAGGCCGGCGCGCTCGAGGCCCAACAGGGGCTGTCGGCCAGCGTCAGCAGCAGCTTCAGGCCGCGGGCCTCCGCCTTGTCGACGACGGCGTCGAGACGGCGCAGGTGGTACGCGCTCCAGGCGCCCTTGCGCTCCTGCTCGAGCGACGCCCAGCCGACGTCGACGCGCGCCATTCCGGCGCCGCCCTCGACGGCCCGGTCGAGCTGGCGGTCGACTTCCGCGTCGCCGATCCCGCTCCACAGCACGTGCAGCTGCATCCCGGCGGTCGAGGCGCGGGCCGCGTCGACGCCCACGAGGGCCAGGAGCGCCGAGACGGCGACGCAGGCGGCGAGGAGGTCGGCGAGGCGGCGTGCGGCGCGGAGCATGGGTCCCAACCGTCATCGGCCCCGGCGCGGCGATCCTGAAGCACGCCCGTCAGCGCAGCGGCGTCGAGCGCCAGGCCCCGCCGACCCGCACCATCAGCCGGCCCGCCGCCTGATCGACGTAGGTCATGCCGTCCACCGCCGCCGCCGGCCGGTCGAGCGGCAGCGTCGCCATCCCCTGCGCGACCGACACGAGTGTCGGTCGATCGTTGCCGCCGCGCCCCGTGTGGAAGGGGGCGGTCTCCCCGGCGACGAAACCGCCGACCCATTGGAAGTGGCGCGTGTTCTCGAACCAGACGCCGTACTTGGGGCCCACGACCTGTCCCGACTCGTCGTCGGCCGCCTTGCCCGTCGTGACGGTGCAGTTGCTGAACGTCATCTCGTTCGCGCCGTGCGTGGCGACGGCCGAGCTCGCGCCGGAGATCTTGACGCCGGCGAACTCGCCCTGCTCGCGCTGGTCGCCGGTCCCGTCGCGCCCGAACGAGCAGTTGACGACGTGGATGCCGGCCAGGCGCGTGACCGGCAGGTCGCCGACCGCTTCCACCTCGAACCCGTTGCCCATGTTGGCGTCGGTGGAGCAGTTGGCGAACAGCAGCCGCTTGCCCGAGGTGAGGCGTACGCCGGGGGCGCTCGGGTTGTACGGCGAGCCCGGGTCCGAGGCCCGGCCCCCCGAGCGCTCGAAGCGGCAGTTGACGAAGTGGACGAGGCCCGACACCCCGGAGCCGTCGAAGCGAACGCCCCCGCTCCGGTTGAAGTAGATCATCGTGTCGTGGACGTAGGCGTCCGTCCAGCTGTCGCCGCCGGACGCATCGATGCCCCAGCCGGCGTTGTCGTGGATGTGCGATCCCGCGATCGTCCACACCCAGACCCGGCCATGGATGCCGTCGCCGCTGAACCCGGCGATGGTGACCCCGTCGAGCGACCATCCCTGCTCGCCCTCCACCTCCCCGTCGTCCGGCATCCGGATGCCGTGGACGCCCCGGCCGGCTCCGTCGCCGACGA
The DNA here is from genome assembly GCA_030773575.1 of Actinomycetota bacterium. Lineage (GTDB taxonomy): Bacteria > Actinomycetota > Thermoleophilia > Solirubrobacterales > Solirubrobacteraceae > JACCYI01. Next base: position 1,016 of record JALYMV010000324.1, on the reverse strand, counting down.
GCGCCAGGTTGCGCAGCGTCACCCCCCGCGCCTCGGGCGCCCCGACCACGAGCCCGTCCCCGTCGAAGTCCCGCCGCGCGCGGATCTTGCAGGCGGACGGCGGGTCGGGGTCGCTCCCGTACCGGGGCGAGTGGCTCCCGGCGATCAGGGTGGAGGACCGCGGAGTGATCGGGCCGCTCACGACGTAGTCACCCGGCGGGAGGAAGACGGTGCCGCCCGAGCGGGCGGCGGCGGCGTCGAAGGCCGCCTGGATGGCGGCGCGGTCGTCCGTGGCCCCGTCCCCGCGGGCGCCGAAGGACCGGACGTCGAGTGCCCGCACGGCGGTCGGGCGGGTCGCGTCGGAGACCTCCGCGGGCCCAAGCGCGGCAACGCCGGTGCCCGCGGCGGCCGCCAGCCCCGCTCGCTTGAGGAACCACCTGCGCCCCCGCCCCACGCCTGAGTCGCCGTCGCGCACCATGCCGAGATGAGACGGTAGTGCCTCACTAAGCTCACCCGCATCCGGCACCCGTCGACTCCTCGCCGCCCGTGAGCCCCCGGGTCCTCCAGGTCTACGGGCCGGTCGACGGCGGGGTGCCGGCGCACGTCCAGGTCCTCTCGGAGGGCCTCCTGGAGCGCGGGTGGGAGCTCGAGCTGGCCGCCCCCGCGGCGTCGCCGGCGCTCCACGCGCTGCGCGACCTCGGCGTCCCGGTCCACCCCCTCGCGTTCTCGCGCGCGCCGCGACCGGGCGACCTGACCACCCTCGCGCGGCTGCGAGCGCTCGACCGCGAGCGCGGCTTCGACCTCGTGCACGCCCACTCCTCCAAGGCCGGCGCGCTCGTGCGGGCCGCGCTGCCTCGCCCGGGCCGGCTCGTCTACACGCCCCACTGCTTCGCCTTCGCCGCCTCCTTCGGCGTCGCGGCCGGCGCGCAGCGGGCGCTCTACGCGCTGGCCGAGCAGGCGCTCGTGCCACGCACGGGGGCGATCGTGGCGGTCTCGGAGTGGGAGCGCGCGGAGGGCCGGCGGCGCCTGCGCGGCGC
>JALYMV010000323.1 GCA_030773575.1 Actinomycetota bacterium | reverse complement strand
CCCGTGAGCTGGCCGCCCGGGCACTCCTCGGCGCGCACCTCGCGCCGCCGGTTGACGATCCCCACGGCCCCGATCAGCCCCCCGAGCGCGACGAGCGCGGCGGAGATCCCCATGCCCAGCCGGAACGCCGACAGCGACGCGGCCTCCGACGCCTCGGCGAGCCGAGCGCGCTCGCCCGCCGGCAGCCCGTCGGCGGCGATGAGCGCCAGGTTGCGCTCCTTGGCCTCGGCCACCGCGGCGCGCCCTTGGGCCGAGAGCGGCACGCCGGCCAGGCGGTCGTCGATCGCCCCGCCGAACCGGGCGGAGATGACGGCGCCGAGCGCGGCGATGGCGAGCAGCCCGGCGACCCGCGCGACCGCGTTGTTGATCCCCGAGGCGATCCCGGCGTTGTGCTCGTCGGCGTCGGCGAGCACCGTCCCGGTGAGCGGCGCGACGGTCATGGAGAGCCCGACGGAGAAGACCAGCAGGCCGGGCAGAAGGTCGGCGAGGTAGTCGACCTCCGCGTCCAGGCGGAGCATGAGCAGGAGGCCGCCGGCGGCCAGCAGGGGGCCGGCACCCATGAAGAGGCGGGGCCCGTGGCGGTCGGCCAGCCGCCCCATCCGGCTCGAGAGGACGAACATGACCACCGTGATGGGCAGCGTGGCCAGGCCCGCCTCGAGCGCCTCGTAGCCCGCGACCTGCTGGAGGAAGAGCACGAGGAAGAAGAACAGGACGGAGAGCCCGGCGTACATCGCGAAGGTCTGGGCGTTGCCCACCGCGAAGTTCCGGCGCGAGAAGAGCGAGAGCTCGAGCATCGGGTGGCTCGCGCGCCGCTCGTGGGCGAGGAAGAGCGCGAGGATCGCGACGCCGCCCAGGCCCGGGAAGAGCACCGCGGGGCTCCCCCAGCCGTTCGCGGGCTGCTGGATGAGCGCGAAGACCGGGCCCGCCAGCCCGACCGCGCACAGCAGCGCGCCGACCCCGTCGACCCGGGCGGGGTCGCCCCCCGCCGCCCGCGGCGGGACCGCTGCGAGGATCAGACCCAGCGTGACGAGGACGAGCGGGACGTTGATCGCGAAGATCCAGCGCCAGTCGGCCGCGCCGATCAGGTAGCCCCCGACGACCGGCCCGAGCACCATGGCGATCCCGCCCCACGCGGTCCAGGTGCCGATCGCCGCGCCGCGCTCCTCGCCCGAGAAGACCGCCACGATGAGCGCGAGCGCGCTCGGCGTCAGCAGCGCCCCGAAGACCCCCTGCAGCGCGCGGAAGCCGATCAGCGCCTCGATGCTCGGCGACAGCGCGCAGCCCAGCGAGACCACGCCGAAGCCGCAGACGCCCAGCGCGAAGATCCGCCGCTCCCCGAACAGGTCCCCGAGCGAGCCGCCGACCAGGATGAGCGAGCCGAGCGTGAGCAGGTAGGCGTTGGAGACCCACTGCTGGCCGGCCAGCCCGCCGCCGAGATCCTGCTCGATCGCCGGCAGCGCGACGTTGACCACCGTGGCGTCGAGCCCGGCGACCGACGAGCCCATGATCGCCGCCACCAGGGCCGGGCGCTTGCGGGATCCGGGAGGCGACGCCATCGCGCTTACGCTACGTGAGCGGTCCGGCGGGGTCCAGCGGACGGCCACGGACCGGGAAGGCACGTTCCAGACGGGGTACCGGTCCCGACCGCGAATCAGGGCTGGCACCGAAGTAGCCGTCCCTCGCGCGTCGCGCGGTGGTCGAGATCGGCAGCTTGTTTGTGCATCCGCACCAGCGGACCGCGTCGGGGTTCGTGTCATCGCCCGGAGCGCCGGGCGCCCCTCGCCACCGTGGTCGCCGGGCTGACCCGGCTCTCGCCGCGGCGCCGCCCTGAGGGCCGCCTCTATCCTCGACGGGCGATGCCCCGCAACGACCCCACGGACACCGGCGGCCTGTTCATCGGCCGGCGCCCGGGCACCGGCCCGATCAAGTACCGGGTCGCGCCGCAGCCCGACAAGCGGCGGATGCGGATCGACTCCGCTATGGCCGCGCTCGTCCTGCTCGTGGAGATCGTCCTCTGCCTCACTCTCTGGGGGCCGCAGCCGATCGCCTGGCTGTGGGTCGGCTCGCAGGTCGACTACCTCACGGGCTCGGTCATGCTCGGGATCGCCACCGCGTTCGCCGGGCTGATCGTCACCCTGCTCATCACCCTCTCGATCACCGCGCGGCTCGACGGCCTCTGGCGGATCCTGCGCCGCGCCGCCGGCCATGACCAGCAGGACGGGGCGCTCGGCCGCATCTTCATGGTCACCGCGGTGGTGATCGGCACCGCCTTCGTCTTCTGGTTCATCGTCATCGAGGGCCCAGGGCCGGTCGTCGCCCCGACGCAGTGAAGCGCGGCCGGCGGCTCTTCGACTATTACCGGCAGTTCCAGTCGCTGAGCCCCGAGGAGGTCTCCGAGGAGTACCGGGCGCGCTCGGCGGAGGCCCGCTCGCAGGCGCTGGCGGTGGTGCCGGTCCTCGACCTCACCTCCCCCGCCTGGCACGAGCCGCCGCACCCCGAGGTCGTCAACGCCGCGACCTTCTCCCTGCGCCGGGCGGTCAACGGCTATCCCGAGCCGAGCGCCGAGGCGGCCCGCACCGCGCTGGCCGCGCGCCACGGCCTTCCCCCCGACCGCATCGTGGTCGGCCACGGCGCCGGCGAGCTGCTCGCCGCCGCGCTGACGGTGCTCGTC
>JALYMV010000322.1 GCA_030773575.1 Actinomycetota bacterium | reverse complement strand
CTCGGGCGCACGAGCACGCGGCCGCGGCCCTCGAGCGCCGCCTGCTCGCGGCCGACGGCCTCCTCGACGCCGGCCGCGCCCGCCAGCGCGCCACGCTCGGCGATGCGCACGTTGACCAGGGTCTGGGGGAGCTTGCGCATCGCGTGCCGGCCGGCGAGATCGGCGCCGCCGAGCGCCTCGAGCGTGAGCAGCGCGGCCGCGATCCCGTCGCCGGAGGGGACGAAGCCCATGTCGATGATGTGCCCCGACTGCTCGCCGCCCAGCGCCCAGCCGCGCTCGCGCAGCGCCTCGAGCACGTAGCGGTCGCCCACCGGCGTCGTGGCGACCTCGACGCCCGCCTCGCGCATGGCGGTGTGGAAGCCGTAGTTCGTCATCACCGTCACCGCCACGCCGTCGGCGCGGCGGTGCAGCGCGGCGAGCGCGATCAGCTCGTCGCCGTCGACGACCGTGCCGGTTCGGTCGACCGCCAGGATCCGGTCGCCGTCGCCGTCGAAGGCGAAGCCCGCGTCGTGGCCGCCGCGGCGGACGTGCTCGGCGAGCGGCTCGAGGTGCGTCGAGCCGCAGTTCGCGTTGATGTTGCGGCCGTCGGGGGCGTCGGCGAGGACGTCGACGTCGGCGCCCAGCCGGCGGAAGATCTCGGGCGCCGCGCGGAAGGTCGCGCCGTTGGCGCAGTCGATCGCGATCCGGCGCCCGGTCAGGTCCAGGCCGGCGAAGCGCTCCGCGAGCGCGCGCAGGTAGTCCTCGAGCGCGCCGTGCAGCGGCCCGACGCGCCCGACCTGCCGCGGGGGCTCGGCCGGGGCCTCGAGCGCCGCCTCGATCTCGGCCTCCGTGGCGTCGGAGAGCTTGAAGCCGTCGCCGCCGAAGAACTTGATCCCGTTGTCGTGGTACGGGTTGTGCGAGGCGGAGATGACCACGCCGAGGTCGAGCCCGTAGCGGGCGATGAGCAGCGGCACGCCGGGGGTCGTCAGCACCCCGCCGAGCAGCGCCCGGCCGCCGGCGGCGGCGATCCCCGCCGCCACCGCGCTCTCGAGCATCTCGCCCGACTCGCGCGTGTCGCGCACCACGAGGACCTGCGCCGGGGCGCCGGCGTCGCGGGCCACCCGGGCCGTCGCGGCACGGGCCAGCGCGAGGGCCAGCTCGGCGGTCAGGAACTCGCCGGCGACGCCGCGGACGCCGTCGGTGCCGAAGAGCTTGCGGCTCACCGCCGTGGGGTGTTAGCGCTTGGAGAACTGCGGCCGCTTGCGGGCCTTCTTGAGGCCGGCCTTCTTGCGCTCCTTGGCGCGCGCGTCTCGTGTGAGGAAGCCGCGGCGCTTGAGCTCGGAGCGGAGGTTGGGGTCCGCCTCGAGCAGAGCACGGGAGATTCCATGGCGCAGCGCGCCCGCCTGCGCGGAGACGCCGCCGCCGTGCATCGTGGCCACGACGTCCATGCGGTCCTCGTAGCCGACCGTCTCGAGGGGCTGGCGGATGTTGCGCTGGAGCGTGGAGCGCGGGAAGAAGACGTCCAGGCTGCGGCCGTTGATCAGGTACGCGCCGGTGCCGGGCTTGAGGATCACGCGCGCGACGGCCGTCTTGCGCTTGCCCGTGGCGCGGTAACGCGCGCCCGAGGCGAGGTCGATGCTGGCCTCGGCGATCGGCTGGGAGAGATCGTCGTCATCGGAGTCGTCATCGGCGCCCGTCTCGGCGTCGTCGTCCTCGTCGCGGCGCAGCGCCTCCTCGCCCTCCGGGACGATGTCGACCTCGAGGTCCATGCCGGGGATCGCCGGCTTCTCGCGCGGCGCGACCTCCTCCTCGTCCTCCTCGTCCTCGACGGCGGGGAGGGGCCCGGCGGTCGGGGGCGCGGCCTTCATGGCCTCGTCGACGGGCGTGAAGGGCAGGCCGGTGGCCTCGGCGATGCGCTGCTCGGACTCGGCGACGGGCTCGTCGGCGATGGCCCGCTCGCGCTCCTGCTGGCGCTCGGTGGGCTGCTCGGAGGCGCCGACCGATGACTCGGCGGCGATCTCCTCGGGCTCGTTGATCGCGCCCTGCTCGGAGTCGTCGCGCGGGGTGTCGTCGGTCATCGGGTCTCGATCTCCAGGACTTGCGGCTGCTGCGCGGCGTGCGGGTGGTCCGGGCCGGCGTACACCTTGAGCTTGGTGAGCTGCTTGCGGGCGAGCCGGTTCTTGGGGAGCATCCCCTTGACGGCGATGCGGATGACCTCCTCGGGGCGGCGCTCGAGCATCTCGTTGAGGGTGCGCGACTTCAGCCCGCCCGGGTAGCCCGAGTGGCGGTAGTAGCGCTTCTCGGCGCGCTTGTTGCCCGTGACGGAGATCTGCTCCGCGTTGATCACGACGACGAAGTCGCCCGTGTCGACGTGCGGGGTGTAGGTCGGCTTGCGCTTGCCCCGCAGCGCGTCGGCGATCTGGGTCGAGAGGCGGCCGAGGTTCTTGCCGGCGGCGTCGACGACGTACCAGTTGCGCTCGCGGTCGTTTGCGTTGGCGACGTAGGTCTTCATGGGCATGGGAACGCCACGCAACGGTGCGCGGCGGCGGCCCACTATAGGACATCGCCGGAGGACTCGCGGATGCCGCGGCGCGTTGTATGCTGCCGCGCGTTCACAGCACTTGCCGAGTCCATCCGGATACGGATGGAGCGGGGGAACCGACTCGGATGTAGGTGGGGCGAATCCAGGCACCGCCGCCTGGTAGCGCGAGCAGCGCGAGCCCGTCAGCTAACCCCGTAGGCCGTCGCTCGAAAGGTGAGATGCCGCTACCTGCGGTGGTATCCGGGCTCGACCAGGCCTGGCGCACAACTGCATACGTCGTCGCCGCGGCCCTGATCGGAGTCGCCGCCGCCGGCTACTCCCCCGCGCTCGCGCAGTCGCCCGGCGGCGCCGAGGCGCAGGAGAAGCCCGCTCCCGAGGCCCCGCCCGCGAAGCCCGAGCGGGCGCCCAGGAAGCCCACCGGCGGCGCCGCCGCCGGCCCGGCGCCCCGCCTCAGCCGCCTCCTC
>JALYMV010000321.1 GCA_030773575.1 Actinomycetota bacterium | reverse complement strand
CGAGAACGCCGGCACGACGCTCAACCTGCTCGAGGGCTGCGAGCGCCACGGGGCGGCGCTGATCTACCCCTCGTCGATCCGGGCGACGCTGCAGCCGGGGCCCGACCCATACGCGGTCTCCAAGGGGCTCGGGGAGGAGGTCTGCCGCCGTCACCGCGCGCCGGCCACCGTCGTGCGGCTCACCTCCGTCTTCGGCCCCGGGCAGGTGGCCTGGGAGGGGGCGACGGGGGCGATCGCCGCCTTCGCGGCGCGCGCGCTGGCGGGCGAGCCGCTGGTGATCGCCGGCGATCCGCACCGGGCGCGCGACTTCGTCTACGTCGACGACGCGATCGCCGCACTCGAGGCGATCGCCGTCGGCCGGCGCTGGGGGGAGACCCTCACGCTGGCCAGCGGCGTCTCGACCCCGCTTCTGCACGCCGCCGAGCTCGTGCGGGCCGCCGCGGGGACCGGCGTGGCCATCGAGACGCCCGGCGGGACGCTGCCCCCGGGCGAGAACGACAGCTACGAGGCGCCCTCCGACCGCTGGCTAGGCTCTTCCATCCGCTCACTCGAGGAGGCTGTCCCGCCCTATGTCGACTGGCTCCGCCGCCATCCCGCAGCTCAAGGCCGCGCCTGAGCCCGCGCAGATCGCGGAGCGGCTGGAGGGCGGGTCCTGGGGCGGGATCGAGTTCTGCCTGATGCCGCGCCACGTCGCCTCCGGGGCGGCGGTGCGCCGGGCGGTCGAGGTCGTGCGTGAGGCCACCGACGGCCGCGGGCTGGCGCTCACCGCCGAGGCGCCGGTGGCGTGGCCGAGCGGCGCCTTCGTGCGGGTGGACCGCCTCGACGACGAGGCCCGGGGCGGCATCGAGCGCAGCGCCGACTTCGCGGCGGGCATCGGCTCGCCGGTGCTCACCATCCACCTCTTCGTGCCGCTCACGCCGGAGGAGTTCCGGGCGCGCGGAGCGCTCGACGAGGCGGCGATCGAGGCGTTCCTGCGCTGCTTCGCCGAGGCGTGCGAGGCGCGCGGCGTCCGGCCGCTGATCGAGAACGTCCCGCCCGTGCTGCGGATGCGCACCGGCGGCGCCTACTTGTCGCCGATCGGGGGCCACTGGCGCGACATGCTCGAGTGGGCGCGGCGGGTCCCGGCGCTCGGTTTCACCCTCGACACCTCCCACGCCGCGCTGTTCGCCAACTACGCGGCCGCGTATCCGAGCTCGTTCGACCTGCGGTCGGCCGAGGAGCTCACGCTCGAGCGCTACGTCGCCGAGCTGGCGCCGCGGGCGGAGGTCGCCCACGTCTCCGACGCCCACGGGCTGCTCGGCGAAGGGCTGGCGTTCGGCGCGGGCGACCTCGAGCTCGCGCCCGCCGTCGCCGAGCTGGGGCGCGCGGTCTCCTACCTCGTCGCCGAGGTCAACGAGGCCGACCCCGCGGTCTCGCCCGACATGAAGGCAGGCCACGCCGAGCTCGAGCGGCTGCTCGCCGCGCCGGCCGTGCCCTGGCGCCACCGCACGCGCCGGGTGCCCGAGGACGCCTTCGACTGGCAGCGGGTCGTCGAGCGCCGCGACCCCGTTCCATCCGTGCTCGAGCTCGAGGAGCGCTTCGGCGGCCGGCGGGTGCTGATCACGGGCGGCGGCGGGCTGATCGGCCGCACGTTGACCACGCTGCTGCTCGGCTTCTCGCCGGAGTCGGTGACCGTGCTCGACGGGCATGAGGCCTCCCTGACCGCCGACCGCCGGGCCCGCGAGCCGGCGGCGCTCGCCCGCATCGCCCACGTCCTGTGCGACGTCCGCGACCGCGGGCGGCTGGACGCCGAGCTCGCCCACGCGCGCCCGCACGTCGTCTTCCACCTCGCCGCCTACAAGCACGTCGACTGGGCGGAGAGCCACCCGGAGGAGTTCGTCGACACGAACCTCCACGGCAGCTGGAACGTCCTGCGCGCCGCCGAGGCGGCCGGCGTGGAGACGGTCGTGGTCGCCTCCACCGACAAGGCGGCGCTGGCGGCCTCGACCTACGCGCGGACGAAGCGGCTGATGGAGCAGCTCACCGCGCAGGCGGCCGCCGGCGGTGCGCAGCGCATCGCCGTGCGGCTGGTCAACGTGCTCGGCAGCGCGGGCAGCGCCTCCGAGCTCTTCCTGCGCCAGGCGCGCGCCGGCGTGCCGCTCACCATCACCGATCCCGGGATGCTTCGCTACTGGATCACCCTGCCGCACGCCGCCGCGCTCGTCGCCCACTCGGCGCTGCTGGCGGGTGAGGGCGAGGCGCTCTGCACCGCGGCGGACCCGGCGATGATCAGCGTCGGCGACCTCGGGGCGCGGATCTGGTCGGCCGCCGGCGCCCCCGGCAGCCCGGCCGTCGACCTGCTCGGCGTCCGGCCGGGGGAGACCTTCCGCGAGGTGCTCGTCGGCGAGGGCGAGACCCTGGGCAGCGAGCGCCGGCAGGGCGTCGCGGCGATCGAGGGGACGACCTCCACCGCCGGCGCCGCCTGGGCGGCCGAGCACCTCGAGGAGCGCGTCGCGCGCGAGGCCGCGCGGCCCGTCTGGCTCGAGGCGCTGCGCCGCGCGGAGCTCGTGGTCGCCGCCGCGTAAGGGAGAGCGGGTGCAGGCGAGCCCGCCGCGCTGTTTCAATGGCGTGATGGCGCATCTCCTGGACCTCACCTCGCAGGGCGACGTCGGCACGATGACCGACGAGCGCAAGCTCTCCTCGGTCAAGCTGATGGAACCCCAGCAGCTCTACGACCTCTGGGAGCGCCAGCACTGGCAGTCCCAGGCGATCGACTTCACCCAGGACGCGCAGGACTGGGCCGGTCTCTCCGAGGCCGACAAGCGCGACATCTCCTGGGTGCTCTCCTCCTTCTTCATCGGGGAGGAGCGGGTGACGACGCAGTTCTCGGGGCTCGTGCAGGCCTACGAGTCACAGGGCGAGGAGGCCTACCTCACGACCCAGCAGGTCGACGAGGCGCGCCACGCGCAGCACTTCAACAACTTCTACGCCAGGGTGCTCAGGCGCGACGGGACCTTCGACGACCGGCTCCACCGGGCCAGGCAGGACCTCAACGACGACTTCGTGCGGCTCTTCGACGGCTACCTCGTCGAGGCCGGGCGGGCGCTCGTCGCGAACCCGCGCGACATCGAGGCGAAGGTCGACTTCGTGACGATTTACCACATGATCATCGAGGGGACGCTGGCCCTCACCGGGCAGCACTTCGTCACCCGCTCGTTCGAGGAGCGCGGGATCCTGCCCGGCTTCACCGAGGGCTTCCGCGCCATCTCGCAGGACGAGCACCGCCACGTCGCCTACGGCACCTGGTTCCTGCAGACCAAGGCGGCCGACCCCGCGCTGCGCCGCCGGATCGCCAACCGGCTGCTCGAGCTGCTGCCGACCACCGCGGGCGTGCTCGTCCCGCCGGGCGCCGACCCGAACGACTTCGAGCTGCTCGGCTACGGCTCCGAGGAGGTCAACGCGTTCGCCTTCACGGCGCTCTCGCGGCGGCTGAAGGTCATCGGCGTCGACCTGGCCGCCGCGGCCGCCTAGGACGGTCGAGCTCGTCGAGCACGGCCGCGTCGGCGGTCGCGTCGAACTTGCGGGCGAAGTCGGTGCCCGACGCGAGGACCGCGGCGTCGCCGCCGTCGCGCCGCCACGGCGGCGGGGGCACCTCGTGGCTCTCGACGAAGCCGTCGAACGCCGTCGCGGCGAGGTCGCGCTCGGCCGCCTCGAGCGGCCGGGCGGGGGAGAGCGTCGTCAGCCAGTCGAGCTCCGTCTCGCGCAGCGCGAAGCGCAGGCAGCGCAGGAGCAGCTCGAGCTGCGAGCCGCGGCCCCACCCGACCGGGGCCGCCGGCACGAGGCGGACCTCGCCCAGGCCGCCCAGCGCGGCGGCGTCGAGGGGCGCGCCGCGCGGGTCGTGGTGGTCGAGGACAGGAGCGGCGGGGCTCAGCGTGCGGATCGTCCGCACGAGCCGCAGCACCTGGCCGGGCAGCGCGTGGGAGGCGACGAGGTGGGCGACGGTCGTCATGGAGCGGTGGGCCGGGACAATATGCTGGGCCCTGCATGCCGGCCGCCGCTCCCGGGACCCTCCGGACCCGCTGGATCGCCGCGGCGCTCGCCGCGCTCGGGCTCGCGGCCGGCTGCGGCGAGACGGAGGGCATCAGCCGCGGGGGCAACGTGATAGGCGACACCCTGACGGTCTACTCCGTCGTCCCCCAGCCCGGCGACGGCGTGGCGCGCGACCTCGTCGACGGCGAGCGGCTCGCGCTGCGCGAGGGAGGCGCCCGGGCCGGCCCGTTCAAGGTCAACTTCGCCTCGCTCGACGAGACCCGTGGGGAGCGCGAGGCCGCCGAGCTCCCCGGCGCCGTCGCCTCGACCGTCCGCCAGGCGATAACCGACCCCCAGATCATCGCCGCGATCGCCGACCTCGGCGACGACACGGCGCGGATCTCCGTCCCCCTCTTCAACTCGGCCGGCATCCTCCACGTCTCCCCGGGCGTCACCTATCCCGGCTTCCTGCGCGAGGTCGGGCCGGGGGAGCCCGAGCGCTGGTACCCCGCGGGCGAGCGGACGTTCTTCCCGCTCGTCCCCGACGCCGCCGCCGAGGCGCGCGCCCTGGCCGGGGCGCTCGAGGGCCGGGTGCTCGTCGAGCAGGAGGAGAGCCCGGG
>JALYMV010000320.1 GCA_030773575.1 Actinomycetota bacterium | reverse complement strand
TGGCGAGGCCGCGGGCCTCCAGGCGCCGCAGCACGGGCAGGTCCTTTCCCGCCGGGCCGGGCAGCCGCGCGAGGACGGCGCGCTGGCGGTCGGTGAGCCGGATCCCGTCGAGCGGCGCGCCGGTCGGCTCCCCCCACAGTGCGGTCCGCGGCCGGCCGGGCGGCGGGAGGACGAGGGAGAGCGCGCGCGCCGGCGTGGAGCAGTACTCCTCGGCCATCCACAGCGCGAGCTCGACGAGGTCGGCGGGCACCGACTCGGGCAGCACCTCCGTCGGCTCCGCGAGGCGGTCGGCCGCCACCTCGGACTCCGGCGCGAGCCCCGTCACCACGCCCGTGAGCCGCTGGCGGCCGAACGGGATCCGGACCACCGAGCCGACATCGACGGGCGCCGCCGGCAGCGCGTAGTCGAACGGCCCGGCGACGCGGCGGGTGGTGGTCAGCGGCTCGACGCGGGCGACCGGGGGCACCGGGAGGACGCTAGAGCGTCCTGCGGAGGGGCCACCGGTAGGGTCGCCCGATGACTCTCCGCGTAGGCGTCCAGCTCCAGCCGCAGCACGCCGACTTCGACGCCATGCGCCGCGCATGGCGGGAGGCCGACGAGCTCGGCGTCGACACCATCTTCACCTGGGATCACTTCTATCCCCTCTACGGCGATCCCGACGGCAAGCACTTCGAGGCGCTCGTGACCCTCGGCGCGGTGGCGTCGGTCACCGAGCGCGCGCAGATCGGCGCGCTGGTGATCTGCAACTCCTACCGCAACCCCGAGTACCTCGCCGACGCCCACCGGACGCTCGACCACGCCTCGGGGGGCCGGGCGATCCTGGGGATCGGCGCCGGCTGGTTCCAGCGCGACTACGACGAGTACGGCTACGAGTTCGGCACCGCGCCCGACCGCCTGCGCGACCTCCGTGCCGCCCTCCCCCGCATCCGGCACCGCCTCGCGAAGCTCAACCCGCCGCCCGCCGGCCGCCTCCCGATCCTCATCGGCGGCGGCGGCGAGAAGGTCACCCTGCGGCTCGTCGCCGAGCACGCCGACATGTGGCACGCGTTCGGTGACGTCGACGTCTACCGCCGCAAGGCCGACATCCTCGCCGGCCACTGCGAGAAGGCCGGGCGCGACCCGGCCGAGATCGAGCGGACCTGGGGCGTCAGCGCGGGCCAGCTCGAGAAGGCGGAGGCGCTGCGCGTCGCGGGGGTGACCCACATGATCATGGGCATCGGCGGCGACGGGACGGGCTACGACCTGGGTCCCGTGCGCGAGCTCGTGCAGTGGCGCGACGCGCAGGGCGGCTGAGAAGCAGACGGTCCGGAAACGGATGATCCGCGACCGCTTTGCGCCACGGGACGCGTTATGTCGGATGCTCATCGAGCACGGGCCGAGCCGTCCGCGGGCGGTCCACCTCCCCCAGGCTCCGGCCGGGGGTCCGCCGCGGGCGGGCTCCCGGCCGAGCGCCTCAGCCCAACCGGTCACGCATGACGGCGATCGCCTCCGGGTTGTCGTCGACGAGGACGTAGCGCCGGCCCAGGTCGCGAGCGACCGCTCCGAGCGTCCCGGAGCCGGCGAAGAAGTCCAGGCACCAGCCGCCGGGCCGCGAGGACGCCGCCACCATCCGCCGCACGATCCCCTCCGGCTTCTGGGTCGGGTACCCCGTCCGCTCGGCGCCGCTGGTCGGGACGATCGTGTGCCACCAGGTCGAGGTGGGGAGCTTGCCGCGGGCGGCGCGCTCGGGCGTCTGCAGCCCCGGCGCCATGTAGGGCTCGCGGTCGACCTCCGCGGAGTCGAAGTGGTAGTGCTCCGGATCGCGGACGTAGACGAGGATCGTGTCGTGCTTGGCGGGCCAGCGCCGCGCGCTGCGCCCGCCGAAGTCGTACGCCCACACGATCTCGTTGAGGAAGCACTCGCGGCCGAAGATGCCGTCGAGCAGGACCTTGCAGTAGTGCGACTCGCGCGGGTCGAGGTGCAGGTAGAGCGTGCCGTGGGGCGCCAGCAGGCGACGTGCATGCTCGAGGCGCGGCCCGATGAACTCGAGATAGTCGGCGTGGGCGTCGTCGTAGGCCATCGCGTCGGCCACGTGGCGGGCGTAGCGACGCCCGCCGAACCCCGCCGCCCCCTCCGGGTCGGCCACCGAGCGCGTGCGGGCGTGGATGCGGCGGCGGCCCGTGTTGAACGGCGGGTCGATGTAGACGAGGTCGAACGCGCCGTCGGGCAGCCGCGGGAGCACCTCCGCGTTGTCGCCCTTGACCACGAGGTCGTCGTCGCCGAGCAGGACGGGCTCGCGGGGGCCGAGGACGCGCACGACGACGATTAGACCCGCCGCGCCGGTCGGACGAACGGCGGGGGCGGGCTGGTCGACGCTCTACGTCGCGACCGCGGCGTCGAGCCCGGCCTCGGCGCGCAGCAGGTCGGCCTTGTCGGTGCGCTCCCACGTGAAGTCGTGGTCGTCGCGCCCGAAGTGGCCGTAGGCGGCGGTCTTCTGATAGATCGGCCGGTGGAGCCTGAGGTACTCGCGGAACGCACCCGGGCGCAGGTCGAAGTGCTCGTCGACGAGCGCGGCGATCGTGGCGCGGCCGATCTTCTCCGTGCCGAACGTCTCGACCATCACCGACACGGGATGGGCGACGCCGATCGCGTAGGCGACCTGCACCTCGGCGCGGTCGGCGAGGCCGGCCGCCACCAGGTTCTTGGCGACGTAGCGCGCGGCGTAGGCGGCGCTGCGATCCACCTTGGACGGGTCCTTTCCACTGAACGCACCGCCGCCGTGGCGGGCCATGCCGCCGTAGGTGTCGACGATGATCTTGCGGCCGGTCAGGCCGGCGTCGCCCACCGGGCCGCCGATCACGAAGCGGCCGGTCGGGTTGACCAGGAAGTTCTTGCGCAGCTTCTTGGCGTCGTAGAGGTCCTTGGGCAGGATCGGCTCGACGACGTGCTCCCACAGGTCGTCCGGGATGAGCGACTCGGCGCCCTCGCGATGCTGGGTGGAGATCAGGAGCTTCTCGATCTCGACCGGGCGGCCGTCGCGGTAGCGGATGGAGACCTGGGTCTTGCCGTCCGGGCGCAGGTAGTTGACGACCTCGGCCTTGCGCACGTCGGCGAGGCGCTTGGCGAGCTTGTGGGCCAGCGAGATCGGCAGCGGCATGTACTCGTCGGTCTCGTTGGACGCGTAGCCGAACATCATCCCCTGGTCGCCCGCGCCGGCCATGTCGAGCGCGTCGTCGTCGGACGGGTCCGTGCGCTTCTCGTAGGCGGCGTCGACGCCCTGGGCGATGTCGGGCGACTGCTTGTCGATCGCGTTGAGGACGGCGCAGGAGTCGGCGGAGAAGCCGAGGTCGGCGTCCGTGTAGCCGATCCGGCGGATCGTCTCGCGGGCGATCTCCTGGATATCCACGTAGGTCTCCGTCGAAATCTCACCGGAGATGACCACGAGCCCCGTGTTGACCAGCGTCTCGCAGGCGACGCGACCCTCTGGATCGTCGCGCATGACGGCGTCGAGCACGCCGTCGGAGATCTGGTCGGCCACCTTGTCGGGATGGCCCTCCGTGACGGACTCGGACGTGAAGAGGTATTCGTTGTCGCTCAGCTGGCTCATGGCAGTTCGAGAAAGAGCTCCGCGGTCGTGTCGGTCCCCGAGCGCTGGGCGATGGCGCTGACCGTCCGCAGCAGCCGGAGGTCCTCCCGCACCGCCTGAAGGGCGGGATCGGCGGTGATGCCGATCTGGTCGCCCAGCGCCAGGAGCTGGCCTGGGTCGGAGAAGAGTACCGCCTCGGCCCCATTCCTCGGGATCTCGATCCTCTTTCGGGCCTCTGCCGCGGCGAGCAGGCCGGGCGCCGTCTTCCCCCGGCCGACCGCCCGCGCGACGGCCTCCGCGCTCGTGGCGACGACCACCCGCCGGCCCTCGACGGCGTAGAGCACCTCGAGCCCGGGTGCGACGTCGAGGGCGAAGACGGAGACGCCGGCGATCACGCGCTGCTCGAAGAGCGGGACCTGGCCCGCCTCCTCGTCGCCCGGCGTCAGCGCCGCCGCCAGCGGGGTCTGGAGCCGCCCCAGCGCCCCGCGCGTGCGCTCC
>JALYMV010000319.1 GCA_030773575.1 Actinomycetota bacterium | reverse complement strand
CCCCCACGCCACGGCCACGCCCACGCCGTCCCCCGGGCCCACGCCGTCTCCGACGCCCTCGCCGTTCCCATAGGAGCGCGTCTTGGGGCGCCGGCCACCGCCACCACCGCGGCCGTCAGAGGATCCCGATCTCCGAGTTGTCGCCGACCATGAAGCGATAGGCGCGGGGCTGGCGGTCGTCGCGCGAGATGGCGACGTCGCGGCCAAGCAGCGAGGACTCCATGCGCCCGGCCAGCCCGCGGACCGACGAGCCCTCGAGCAGGATCGAGTGCTCGACTTCCGCGGTGTCGATCACGCACCCGGGGCCGACCGCGGTGTACGGACCGACGTAGGCGTCGCGCAGGACGGCCCCCGCCCCGATGATCGCCGGACCCCGCACGGTGGAGTGCTCGAGCCGGGCGCCGGGCTCGATCACCACGCGACCGTGGACCTGCGCCTCGAGCAGCTCGCCGTCGATCCGGCGCTCGAGCGTGTCGAGGATCAACCGGTTGGCTTCGAGCATGTCGTCCAGGCGCCGGTGTCCTTCCACCAGCCCTGCACCACGTGCGACTCGACGCGGCGCGAGCCGTCGACCAGCCACTGGATCGCATCGGTGATCTCGAGCTCGCCGCGCCCCGACGGCTCGATGGCGCGCGCCGCCTCGTGGATGACCGCGGTGAACATGTAGACGCCGACGAGCGCAAGGTCGCTGCGCGGCTCGGCCGGCTTCTCGGCGAGGCGCACCACGCTGCCGCGCTCGTCGAGCTCGGCGATGCCGTAGTGCTGCGGATCCTCGACCGGGGTCAGGAGGATGAGCGCGTCGGGATCGAGGTCGCGGAACTCCGCGACCAGGGCCTCGATGCCGCCCTGCAGGAGGTTGTCGCCGAGGTACATGACGAACGGGCTGTCGCCCAGGAACGGCTCGGCGGTGAGCACGGCGTGGGCCAGGCCGAGCGGCGCGTCCTGCTCGATGTAGGTGATGCTCACTCCGAAGGCCGACCCGTCGCCGGTCAGCGCGCGGATCTCGGCGCCGGTCTCGGGGGCGATGATGATCCCGATCTCGTCGATGCCGGCCGCCGCCATCGCCTCAATGCCGTAGAACAGCACCGGCTTGTTGGCCACCGGCACCAGCTGCTTGGCCGACGTGTAGGTGATGGGCCGCAGCCGGGTCCCCTTGCCGCCCGAGAGGATCAGTCCCTTGAGCCGGTCCATGGCCGGGCAGCCTAGGGCTAGGCGGTCCGCGTCGCCGGAGCCAGCAGCCGCTCGGCGGCGATCAGCACCGCCTCGCGCGCGTCGGCCGGCTCGAGCACGGCAGCGTCACCGGCCTCCTTGAGGACCTCCTTGACCAGGTAGTCCTCGCCCTTGAACGCCCACTCGACCACGAGCGCGCCGTCACCGAGCTCGGCGAGCACCGTGCGCTCCTCGCGCGCCCAGCGCGCCTGCTCGGGGGAGATCCACACGTGGGCGATCCGCGAGGCGGGCACCTCGCCCGTCTTCGGCCAGCCCTCGATGTCGGCCACCGGGTCGAGGTCGGGGCGCGGCTCGTAGGTCTGCTCGAGCACGCGCGCGTGCTTGATGCGGTCCAGCCGGAAGTGGCGGCTGTCCTCACGGCTCGGGTCCCAGCTCGCGACGTACCAGCCGTGCACGGAGTTGATGAGGCCGTAGGGCTCGATCACCCGGGTGGAGAACTGGTCCTCGTTGGCGGCGTAGTACTCGAGCTCGAGCAGCCGCCGCTCCGCGATCGCCCCGGCGATCACGCGGGCGAGCTCGGGGTCGTCGGCGCCGGCGCTCGTGATCTGCAGCCCCTCGCGCACCGGGTCCTCGCCGAGCGCGGCGACGATCTTCTCGCGCGCCGAGTTCAGCGCGCCGGCCGGAAGGTGGTCGCCGAGCAGGTCGATCGCGGCGACGAGCGCCTTGGCCTCGATGGGCAGCAGCCGGGCGGGGCGGTCGAACGTGTCGGAGTAGGGCTCGGGGTCGACCTCGATCTCGCCGTTCGGGTGTACCTCGGCGTAGAGGACGTAGGCGCCGCCGCCGAAGTTCACGACGTTGAGGACCGAGACGTCCTCTCGCAGCTCCTGCTCGGACATCTGCAGCTGCTCGCAGACGTCGGCGACCTGCAGCCGCTCGCCGGCGCGGCCGGCCTGGATCAGCACGGAGGCGAGGGTGACGAGGCGGGCGAAGCGCTCCGGGCGGATGGCGGCGTCGGCCACGGCGCGGCTGCGGCGGCCGTTCTCGGGCGCGGCGTCCTCCTCGTCGCCGGCCGCCGGCC
>JALYMV010000318.1 GCA_030773575.1 Actinomycetota bacterium | reverse complement strand
GTGCTGCGCGCCGCGGCGGTCTTCCCGCCCGACCGGGGGCGGATCGAGGTCGAGCCCAACACGCTCAACCGCCCGCGGCTGCTCGACTACGAGCGGCGGGGGTACCGCGACTACTGAGCCGGATAACCTGCCGCCCGCAGTGGCAGCGGAGCTCATCGACGGCAGGGCGATCGCCGCGCGGGTGCGCGGCGAGGTCGCGGCGGAGGTCGCCGAGTGGACGGCGGCCGGCAACCCGCCGCCCGGGCTGGCGACGATCCTGGTCGGCGACGACGCGGCCTCGGCGGTCTACGTCGGCGGCAAGCAGCGCGCGAGCGCCGAGGTCGGCATCCGGGGCTTCGACCACCGCCTGGCGCAGGACACGCCGCAGGACGAGGTCCAGGCGCTGCTCGAGTCGCTCAACGCCGACCCCGAGGTCTCCGGGATCCTGCTCCAGCTCCCGACGCCGCCGCAGATCGACGGCTCGGCGATGTCCGGGCTCATCGACCCGTTCAAGGACGTCGACGGACTCACCGCCCGGTCGGCGGGCCTCTTGCAGAAGGGCGCGCCCGGGCTGCGGCCGTGCACGCCGCTCGGGGTGATGGAGCTGCTGCGCACGCACGAGGTCGATCTGGAGGGCGCCGAGGCGGTCGTGCTGGGGCGCTCGGAGCTCGTGGGCAAGCCGGTCGCCTCGCTCCTGCTGGCCGCCAACGCGACCGTCACCACCTGCCACTCGCGGACCCGCGACCTGCCGGAGGTCTGCCGACGGGCCGACGTGCTGGTGGCAGCGGTCGGCCGCGCCGAGATGGTCAAGGCCGACTGGGTCAAGCCGGGGGCCACGGTCATCGACGTCGGGATGAACCGCGCGGAGGCCGGGCTGGTCGGCGACGTCGACTTCGACGGCGTGCGGGAGGTGGCCGGGCTGATCACCCCGGTGCCCGGCGGCGTGGGGCCGATGACCATCGCCATGCTGCTCCGCAACACCCTCACAGCCGCCCGCCTGGCGCTGGGATAGGTTTTCCGGCGTGGACCTGGGGCGCCTGCGCAAGGGGGAGTGGCTCACGGGGCTGGCCGGCCTCGCGCTGCTGGTCCTGACCTTCGTGCCGTGGTACGGGGCCGACGACGCCCGCGCGACCGCCGACAGCGGCTGGGCCGCCTACGCGCCCCTCGCGCAGCTGGACGCGAACGCCTGGCAGGCCTTCTCCGTCCTCGACCTCCTCCTGCTCCTGACCGCCCTCGCCGGGCTGGCCGTCGCCGTGCTGGCGGCGCTGCACCGCGCGCCGGCGCTGCCGATCGGCGCCGCGGTGGCCGCCACGGCGCTCGGGATCGTCATGACCCTCGTCGTCCTCTACCGCATCCTCAACCAGCCGGGCCCCAACGACCTCGTCCACGTCCGCCCCGGCGCCTACCTCGGCCTGCTCGCCGTCCTCGGCGTGGCGGCGGGAGGCTGGCTGACGATGGCCGACGAGCGCACGGACGCGGTCGAGCCGCCGCACGTGCCCGCTCAAGCTCCGCCGCCGGCGACCGCCGCCGAGGGCTCCGTCGTGGCCCGGGGCGCGGTGCCGGACGCGGCGCCCCAGCGCGAGTCCTAGACTCCGACACGCCCCATGCTGAGCCGCGACCAGGTCCTCCACGTCGCCCGCCTCGCGCGCCTCGAGCTCTCCGAGCCGGAGGTCGAGCGGATGGCGGGCGAGCTCTCCAAGGTGCTCGACCACATCGAGACGATCGAGCAGCTCGGCGACCTCGAGGGGGTCCCGCCGACGTCGCACGTCGTCGACGTCGAGAACGCCCTGCGCGCCGACGAGCCGCGGCCGTCCCTGCCCCCCGAGGTCGCCCTCGCGGCCGCGCCCGATCCCGGCCTGGGCGGCTTCCGGGTCCCGAGCCCCGGCGCCGGCGCCAACCCGACCTCGTGAGCGCCACCGGGATCCTCCACCTGACCGCCGCACAGGCGGCCGAGCGCATCCGCGCGGGCGAGCTCGACGCCGGCGAGCTGTGGGAGACCTACCGCGCCCGCGCCGCGGCCGACGAGCACAACTCCTTCATCTGGGTCGCCCCGGAGGGCGGGCCGCCGCCCGTCGCCCCCGACGCCGCGCTGGCCGGCGTCCCCGTCGCCGTCAAGGACCTCTTCTGCACCGAGGGGCTGCCGAGCCAGGCCGGCTCGCGCATCCTCGAGGGCTACCGGCCGCCCTACACCGCCACCGCGGTGCGCAACCTGCAGGCCGCCGGCGCGCCCGTGGTCGCCAAGACCAACCAGGACGAGTTCGCGATGGGCTCCTCCACCGAGCACTCCGCCTACGGCCCGACGCTCAACCCGTGGGACCGCACGCGCGTCCCGGGCGGCTCGAGCGGCGGCTCGGCGGCGGCGGTAGCGTCGGGCGCGGCGCCGTGGTCGATCGGGACCGACACCGGCGGCTCGATCCGCCAGCCCGCGGCGCTGTGCGGGATCGTCGGCCTCAAGCCGACCTACGGGGCGATCAGCCGCTACGGGATGATCGCCTTCGCCTCCTCGCTCGACCAGGCCGGGCCGTTCACCCGCGACGTCACCGACGCGGCGCTGCTGCTCGGCGCGATGGCCTCCAAGGACCACTGCGACTCGACCTCGCTCGGCCTGCCCGAGCCGGTGGCGGTGCCGACCGCCACGGACCTCAAGGGGCTGCGGCTCGGCGTGCCGGAGGAGCTCTCGGGCGAGGGGATCGAGCCCGGCGTCCTCGTCGCCTTCGAGCAGTCCCTCGACGTCGCCCGCGAGCTGGGCGCGACCGTCGAGCCGACGCGGCTGCCGCACGCCCCGCACGCGCTCGCCGCCTACTACCTGATCGCCCCGGCCGAGTGCTCGAGCAACCTCGCCCGCTACGACGGCGTCCGCTACGGCGCGCGCGCCGACGGCGCCGGCGACCTGCTCTCCATGTACACGAAGACCCGCGCGGTCGGTTTCGGCGACGAGGTCAAGCGGCGGATCATGCTCGGGACCTACGCGCTCTCCTCGGGCTACTACGACGCCTACTACGGCCGCGCGCAGAAGGTGCGCACGAAGATCGCCGACGACTTCCGGGCGGCGTTCGCCGACTTCGACTTCGTCGTCTCGCCGACCAGCCCGAGCGCCGCCTTCGAGCTGGGTGCCAAGCTCGACGACCCGCTCGCCATGTACCTCCAGGACTTCTGCGCCGTCCCGATGAGCCTGGCCGGCCTCCCCGCCATCTCGATCCCCAACGGGCTGGCCGACGGGCTGCCGACCGGCCTGCAGATCGCCGGCCCGGCGTTCTCGGAGAACTCCATCCTCGACGCCGCCCACGCGCTCGAGCGCGCGATCGGCTTCGACACGACGAGAGCGTTCGCACCATGAGCGCGGCCAACGGCTACGAGCCCGTCATCGGGCTGGAGATCCACGTCCAGCTCGCGACCAAGACGAAGATGTTCTGCTCCTGCGCGCTCTCCTTCGGCGAGGAGCCCAACACGCGCACCTGCCCGGTCTGCCTCGGCCTCCCGGGGGCACTGCCGGTCGTCAACGCCCAGGCGATCCAGTACGGGCTGATGATGGCGCTCGCATTCGGCTCCGGCATCGCCGAGCGCGCGGTGTTCGCCCGCAAGAACTACTTCTATCCCGACCTCCCGAAGGGCTACCAGATCTCCCAGTACGACCAGCCGCTGTGCACGGGCGGGTCGCTGGGCGACGTGCGGCTGACCCGGATCCACCTCGAGGAGGACGCGGCGAAGCTCGTCCACGTCGGGGAGTCGGGCCGCATCCACGGCGCCGACGCGAGCGTCGTCGACTTCAACCGCGGCGGCACGCCGCTGGCCGAGATGGTCTCCGAGCCCGACCTGCGTTCCGCCGAGCAGGCGCGCGACTGGCTCAACCTGCTGCGGGTCACCCTCCGGCAGCTCGGCGTCAGCGACGTCAACATGGAGGAGGGCTCCCTGCGCTGCGACGCCAACGTCTCCATCCGGCCGGAGGGCTCCACCGAGCTGGGGACGAAGACCGAGCTCAAGAACATGAACTCCTTCCGCTTCCTCGAGCGGGGGATCAACGCGGAGATCGCCCGCCAGGTCGGGCTCGTCGAGGCGGGCGAGAAGGTGGTCCAGGAGACGCTGCACTTCGATCCGCGCACGGAGCGGATCTCCTCCCTGCGCTCCAAGGAGGAGGCGCACGACTACCGCTACTTCCCGGAGCCCGACCTCGTCCCCGTCGCCCCCTCGGAGGCGATGCTCGACGCCGCCCGCCGCGCGCTGCCCGAGCTGCCGACCGCCCGCGCCGAGCGCTACGAGCGCGAGTACTCGTTGTCGACGGACGACGCCCGGCTGTTCGCGTTCCGCTCCGAGCTGGGCGACTGGCTCGAGGCGGCGATCGAGGCAGGCGACGGCACCGAGCCGCGCTCGATCGCCAACTGGACCCGCGGGGAGCTGATCGCCCGCCTGGGCGCCGACGCCGACCCCGCCGACTCGAAGGTCACGCCCGCCGCGCTGGCCGCGCTGGTGGGCATGGTGCAGGGCCGCCAGGTCAACGCGGGCGCCGCCAAGAAGGTCCTCGACGTGCTGGTCGCCGAGGGTGGCGAGCCGCAGGCCATCGTGGAGCGGGAGGGCCTCGGGGCGATGGGGGACGAGGGGGAGCTCTCCGCCATCGTCGACCGGGCCATCGAGGGCAACCCCGACGTCGTCGAGCGCATCCGCGGCGGCAACGCCAAGGCGATCGGCGCGCTGATGGGGCCGGTGATGAAGGAGACGAAGGGCCGCGCCGACGGCGGCGAGGTCCAGCGGCTGATCCGCGAGAAGCTCGGCGTCTAGCCCGCTAGCGCCGCGCCCGCGCCGCGCAGGGCGGTACTCGCGCACCACGGAGAACGAGCGCCCACGGCTCGTGCGCGCGGAGACCACCACGCGGTAGCGCCCCGCGCCGCGGCCCCGCAGGTCGATCGGCACGCGGTGCAGGTCGCGGCCGCGGACGGTGCGGATCGTGCGGCCGTTGACGTGGATGCGCGCGGAGCGGATCCGCTCGCCGAGCGGCGCCC
>JALYMV010000317.1 GCA_030773575.1 Actinomycetota bacterium | reverse complement strand
GGGCGGCGGAGGGGCGGGCGACACGGGCGGCGGAGGGGCGGGTGCCGGCTCCTGGGCGTGTGCCGGCCCGGCGAGCGCTCCCGCGAGCACGGCGAGCGTCGCCGAACCGGCGCGCAGGCGCCGGACGTCTACACGGGCGTATCGGCCCCGGGGGCCGCGAAGTTGAGCACGCCGCTCCCGCCGGGCGGCGGGCTCAGCGCTCGGAGATCTGCCAGACCGTCGCCAGCGGCACGAGCTCGTCATGTCGAGGCTGACGATCCCGCATGAGCCGGACGCCAGTCACGCACAGCGCGATCTCGAGCGCGATGAGGACGAGGAGAAGAAGCGTCATGCCCGCGAGATCGGCAGCCGGGCGCCGCCTTCGAGCCCGCGGGTCCGCCTCTGGACGGTTGGTGTCGCGCTTCGCAAGTTCGCTGGCACCCGGCGGCACCGGAACGGGCCTGCCGGCACCCGGCGCCCGCACCCGTACCACGAGTGCGAATGCGGACACCGCGCACCGGCAGCCACGCTCCGGTAGGGGCCGGAGCTGCCACCGAACCATTGAATCGCGAACTAGGCCACGAGCCGCAGGGCGCCCGCCGCGACGCGGATCCCGACCTCGGCGTGCTCGCCGATGTAGTCCCCGTCGACCTGGACGGGCAGCGGCCGCTCGTCGCCCGAGCGCACCACGAGCTCGCGCGCGTGCTCGAAGCCGTGGACGCGGCGGTGCCCCGTCACCCGCGGCCGCCCCGAGAGCGCGCGGTACATGACGGGCGGCACGTCGAGCGGCCCGGCGCGCCCGAGGACCACGCCGCCGAGCTCGCCCGAGTCGAGCCCCACGTCCTCGACGAGGTGGATCGGCCGCTTGTGGAAGTAGGTGTACGGGCCGCCGTTCTGCACGAACGCGCTGACGCCCTCCAGGCGGCGGCCATCCACCTCGAGCTCGAGGCGCGGCGGGCGCACGACGTAGCGGCGCAGGAAGGTCGCGACGGCGGCCTCCGAGAAGTACCAGGCGCCCAGGCGGGCCTTGAGCAGCGGGTGCCCGTCGACGCGCTCGACGACGCTCGCGTCGAGGCCGACGCCCGCCGCGAAGGTGAACGCGCGGCCGCCGGCCATCCCGAGGTCGACCTGGCGGGGCCGGAAGTCGTCGGCCAGGCGCAGCAGGTGCTCCGTGGCGTCGACGACGTCGTTGGGGATCCCCAGCATCCGGCAGTAGACGTTCGTCGCCCCGCCGGGGAGGACGGCCATCGGCGTCTGCGAGCCGGCGAGGCCGCTGGCGACCTCGTTGACCGTCCCGTCGCCGCCGAAGGCGACCACGACGTCATAGCCCTCGCGGGCGGCCTCGCGGCAGAGCTCGATCGCGTGGCCGGAGCGCTGGGTGTCCTGCGCCTCGACCTCGTAGCGGCCCTGGAGCGCGTAGATGACCAGGTGCTTGAGCCGGTCCGACATGGTCGTCGCGTACGGGTTCGCGATGACCAGCATGCGCTTGGAGCGGGCCGCCGGGGCGATGGCGAGGGACTCGCCCAGCCGCTCGAGGGAGGGGATCGACATGCGAGGGGTCAACACCGCGCGCGAGGCGGCGTTACAACCAGCCGCGGTAGCGGAAGAAGCCGAGCATCCCGCCGAGCATCGCGACCATCGCCGCCACCACGATCCAGAACCCCTGGATCTCGTCCTGGCCCGGGACGCGGACGTTCATGCCGAAGATCGAGGCCAGCAGCGTGAGCGGGAGGAAGATCGCGCTGAACGCGGTGAGCACCCGCAGCACGTCGTTGACCCGGTGCGAGAGGACCGACTCGTTGGTCGACTCGAGCGCCTCGACGACCTCCTTGTAGTTCTCGAGCAGGTCCCACACCCGCTCGGAGGCGTCGTTGATGTCGTCGAAGTAGATGTCGAGGTCCTCGGCGATGTAGCGCGACTTCGTCCGCTCGAGGTCCCGGAACGCCGCCCGCTGCGGGCGGACGATCTTGCGGAAGTTGATGATCTCCTGCTTGACGTTGGAGATGTCGCGCACGACCTTGTCGGACTCGCCCTCGAAGATGGCGTCCTCGAGCTGCTCGAGCTTGTTGCCCATCTTGCGCAGCATCGGGAACGAGGCGTCCACGCAGGCGTCGACGATCTTGTAGAGCAGGTAGCCGGGCCCCTTCGAGAAAAGCTCCTCGCGCGCCTCCTCGTTCGTGCGGCAGCGCTCGAAGAGGTACTCGACCGGCTGCAGCGGCTCGTTGGGCAGCGTGATCAGGAAGTCCGGTCCGACGAACAGGTCGAGTTCGGCGGCGTTGAGCCGGCCGACGTTCTTGTCGTAGCGCGGGAAGTGCAGGACGATGAACAGGTAGGCGTCGTACTCGTCGACCTTGGGCCGCTGGTTGCGCGAGAGGACGTCCTCGTAGTCGAGGTGGTGGAACTCGAAGCGCTCCTCGATCCAGGCCTGGTCGGCCGGCCGCGGGCGCTCGATGTTGATCCACCGCAGGCCGGGGGACTCGACGACCTCGACGCGCGGCGAGTCGCGCTCGGTGGAGGCGTCAGCGAGGCCGTTGCGGGCGCGCCGACCGATACGGGGCTTGGGCAGGCTCGGCATGGCCTGGACTGAGGGGCTCGTCGGTCGCGACGATCATGCCGGGGATTCTATGCGGTAGCCTCTCGGACACATAGCTGGACGCATCGAGAGGGGGGGAGGGAATGGCCCGATGAACCCCCGCCAACCATTCCGCGGTCCGCCGCGGAAACGGTGGCAATTCCAACAGGCTCCAAGACGACAGCCTGGGAGATGTGGCAACGGGGTTCCCGCCTGAAAGACGGCTCGCGCTCCCGCCACACGACCCGGGCGGAGGACGGAAAAGATCCCACATGCCGGCAGATGCCCTGAAGTGCAAGGAATGCAGGACGACCTATCCGCTCGAGGCGCGCTACGTCTGCGAGCGCTGCTTCGGTCCGCTCGAGGTGGCCTACGCGCCGCTGGAAGCGAGCCCTGAGGAGCTGCGCCGCCGCATCCAGGCGGGGCCGCACACGCTCTGGCGCTACGCCGACTTCCTGCCGCTCGCAGGCGCGCCGGAGGCCGCGCTGCCGACGGGCTGGACGCCGCTCGTGCGCGCCGACCGCCTGGCCGAGCGGCTCGGCCTCGGCGAGGTCTGGATCAAGAACGAGACGGCCAACCCGACGCACTCCTTCAAGGACCGCGTGGTCAGCGTCGCGCTCGCCCGCGCCCGGGAGCTCGGCTTCGAGACGGTCGCATGCGCGTCGACCGGCAACCTCGCCAACGCGGTGGCCGCTCACGCCGCCGCCGCCGGCCTGCCCTCCTACGTCTTCATCCCCGCCGACCTCGAGGCGGAGAAGATCCTCGCCACCGGCGCCTACGGCAGCCAGATCGTCGGGGTTCGCGGCAACTACGACGCCGTCAACCGCCTCTGCACGGAGCTGTCGGGCGAGCGGCCGTGGGCGTTCGTCAACGTCAACGTCCGCCCCTACTACGCGGAGGGCTCGAAGACCCTGGCCTACGAGGTCGCCGAGCAGCTCGGGTGGGCGGTCCCCGACCGCGTGGTCGCGCCGATCGCCTCGGGATCGCTGTTCACCAAGGTCGCCCGCGGCTTCCAGGACTTCATCGACGCCGGCCTCGTGAGCGGGGAGATCCCGACCATGAACGGCGCCCAGGCCGCGGGCTGCGCGCCGGTCGCCACGGCGTTCGAGGCGGGAACGGACGTCTGCCGCCCCGTCAAGCCCGACACGATCGCCAAGTCGCTGGCCATCGGCAACCCGGCCGACGGCCCCTACGCCGTCGGCTTCGCCCGCGATACGGGCGGCGGGATCGACGCCGTGACCGACGACGAGATCCGCGCGGGGATCCGCCTGCTGGCCGAGACGACCGGCATCTTCACCGAGACCGCGGGCGGCGTGACCACCGCGGTGCTCGCCAAGCTCGCCGAGCGGGGCGACATCGACCCGTCCGAGCGCGTCGTGGTCTACATCACGGGCGACGGCCTCAAGACGATCGACACCGTCCGCGGGACCTTCGAGGTCGCCGAGATCGACCCGTCGCTGGCCTCCTTCGAGGCGACGGTGTCCGAGCCCGCCGTGGCGGCCTGACGCGATGGCGGTCACGGTCAAGATCCCCGCCCAGCTGCGCGACGCCGCCGGCGGCCAGGCGGCCGCCACGGTCGAGGGCGCGACGGTCGGCGAGGTCCTGCAGGCGCTCTACGCCGCCCACGACGAGCTGCGCGACCGGATCGCCGGCGAGAACGGCGAGCCGCGCCGCTTCGTCAACGTCTACCTGGCCGGTGAGGACATCCGCTTCCTCGACGGCCTCGCCACCGCGGTGCCCGACGGCGCCGAGCTGACGATCCTCCCGGCGGTCGCGGGCGGGTAGCGTTCGGGCGGTGATCGGCCGCCTGCGCTTCCGGCTGTGGACGGCGTGGCTGCGGCTCGTCCTGCGCCGCCACGGCTCGCGCGTCGAGCTGAGCGCGGCGCCCGGCGTCCGCTGCGACGGCCGGCCGCACGTCCGCGTCGGGGGGCGCGGCACCCGGCTGCGGCTCGAGCTCGCCGAGGGCGTCTCGCTCGGGCGCGACCTCAACCTCGACGTGTCGGGCGACTGCACGCTCGTTCTCGGCCCTGGCGCCTACCTCCAGCACGCGGTGCGCATCCACCTGCGCGGCGGGCGGGTGAGCCTCGGCGCCCACACCCACGTCCGCGACGGCGCGGTCCTCAAGTCCGACGGCGATCTCGTGGTGGGCGAGGAGGTCACGATCGGCTTCCACGACGTCCTCTCGTGCACGGAGCGGATCGAGATCGGCGACCGCGCCGGCCTCGGCGAGCGGGTGACCGTCATCGACGCCGACCACACCCACGACGGCTCGGCGCACCACTACCTGCGCCAGCCGCTGCGCACGCTGCCGGTCGCCCTCGGCCCCAACGTCCTCGTCTCCGCCAACGCGGTCGTGCTGCGCGGCGCGCGCGTGGGCGCCAACGCGGTGGTCGCCGCGGGCGCCGTGGTGACGGTCGGCGAGCACGCGGCGGGCTGGCTGCACGGCGGGATGCCCGCCCGCCCGCTCAGGGCGCTGCAGCCGGGCTAGCGGAAGTCGTCCGCGCCGAGCAGGTCGCGCTCGAGCGCGGCGGCCAGGCAGGCGGCCAGCGCCTCCATGCTCTCGGCGACCACCCGATCGTAGGCGGCGGTCAGCTC
>JALYMV010000316.1 GCA_030773575.1 Actinomycetota bacterium | reverse complement strand
GAGCGGGTCCATGCCCCCATTGAACGCGAGCCGCCGGACGCCGGCGCAGCGCCCCGGCCGGGCGCCGTGTGTTCGACGCGTGACACCGGCGCTCGCGCGCCGCGGGGGCGCGTGCTTGGCTCCCGCGCTCCGCAGGGCGGAAGCCGTCGGGCTCGCGTGCGGCGACGCCGACCGGCTCTGGCAGGGGGAGGAGAGTGTCTTGAAGCGGTTCTTCTGGGCCATGCTCGCCGTATGGGCGCTGGGGGCCGCCCTCGCCGCACCGGCGCAGGCCGGCAGCCGCCCGATCGAGGGCAGCTACATCGTCGTGGTCAAGCCGGGCGAGTCGCCCGAATCGGTCGCGCGCGAGGCGGGCGCGAGCCCGCGCTACGTCTACCGGAGCGCGCTCAACGGCTTCGCGGCCGAGCTCAACGACCGCCAGGTCGCAGGCCTGGAGCGCAATCCGCGGGTCGAGTACGTCGAGCAGGACCAGGTGGGGACCGCTGTGGCCACGCAGTCGATGGACGCCTACGGGGACCCGTGGGGCCTCGATCGCATCGACCAGCGCGGGCTCCCGCTGTCGGGCACCTACACCTACGCGGCGACCGCCTCGGCCATCCGCGCCTACGTCATCGACACCGGCATCGCGACCTCGCACACCGAGTTCGGCGGCCGGGCCAGCAACGTCTACGACGCGTTCGGCGGCAACGGGCAGGACTGCAACGGCCACGGCACCCACGTGGCCGGCACGGTCGGCGCCGTCAAGTACGGGGTCGCCAAGGCGTCCAAGCTGCGCGGCGTGCGCGTGCTCGACTGCGCGGGCGGCGGTTCCTACTCGGGAATCATCGCGGGCGTCGACTGGGTCCGCAAGAACCACATCAAGCCCGCCGTCGCCAACATGTCGCTCGGCGGCGGCTACTCGTCGTCGCTCAACACCGCGACCGCGAACCTCTCGAGCGCTGGGGTCTTCGTCGCCGTGGCAGCCGGCAACGAGAACCAGGACGCCTGCAACGTCTCCCCCGCGAGCACGGCGGCGGCCTACACGACCGCGGCCTCCGACAAGACGGACACGCGGGCGTCGTTCTCCAACTACGGCAGCTGCGTCGACGCCTACGCGCCGGGCGTCGGCATCAAGTCGACCTGGCTCAGCGGCGGCACCAACAAGATCAGCGGCACCTCGATGGCATCGCCTCACGTCGCCGGCATCGGCGCGCTCTACAAGGCGACCTACGGCGACGCGTCCTCGTCGACGGTCGGCTCGTGGATCACGAACAACGCGACCGGGAGCGTCATCAGGTCCAACGTGGCGGGGACGCCCAACCGTCTCGTGTACAAGGCGGGGCTCTAGCCTAGGAGGCGGACCCGGGCTCGCGGGTCCGCCTTGCCGCCCTCGAACTCGAGCCCCTCGCCCTCCAGGCGCCGGCGCACGGCGGCCGGGTCGCCGAGCGCGGTGGCGCCGACCGTGCCGTCGGACTTGAGCACCCGGTGGGCGCCCTGCAGGCCGGAGCGGGTGAAGCGGCCGTTGAGCGCGCGGGCGTGGACGTCGGTGCCGCCGGCCGCGCGGGCGACGTCGCCGTAGCTGGCCCAGTGCCCGGGCGGGATCGCGGCGAGGATCTCGGGGAGCTTGTCGGGGTCCATCGGGGGCCTCCTCATGTCAGAGCGGGTGGTCGGATGGCCGACGCTACGGCCGGTGAGCGCGCACTGCCGCCCCGACCCCGGATCGGCACACAACCGGCACAGAGCCGCGTCAGTTCGGCAACGACTGCTGGTAGAGCGTGAAGCCGATCGCGCTGCAGACCGCCGCCACGATCCAGAAGCGCAGGATGATCTTCGTCTCCGACCAGGCCTGCAGCTCGAAGTGGTGGTGGATCGGGGCCATCAGGAAGACCCGCTTGCGGAAGGTCTGGAACGAGAAGACCTGGATGAGGACGGAGAGCGCCTCGATCACGAAGATGCCGCCGAGGACGATCAGCAGGACCTCCGTCTTGGTCATCACCGCCAGCGCCGCCAGCGCCCCGCCGAGCCCCAGCGACCCGGTGTCGCCCATGAAGATCGAGGCCGGGAAGGAGTTGAACCACAGGAAGCCCACGCACGCGCCGCCGAAGCAGGCCGCCACCAGCGCGAGCTCCTCCTGCCCCGTGGTGAAGGTGATGCCGATGTAGGCGAGCAGCACGATCGCCACCGACCCGGCGGCCAGCCCGTCGAGGCCGTCCGTGAGGTTGACCGCCGACGTCGTCCCCGCCAGCACGAGATAGATGAGGACGGGATAGAGGTAGCCCAGGTCGATCTGGGCGTCGATCACTCGCAGCTTGAGCGTGTCGGGCAGGTCGGCGAGCCGCGTGGCCACCAGCCAGAGCGCGATCGCGATGAGCACCGTCACGAACAGCTTCGTCCGCCCGCGAAGGCCGAGCGAGCGGCGCCTGATGATCTTCGTGTAGTCGTCGGCGAAGCCGAGCAACGCGCAGGCGACCGCCACGCCGAAGACGCCGAGCGCCCGCTGGTCGCCGTCCCACAGCAGCAGGAACGGCACCGCGATCGCCGTGAAGATGATGATCCCGCCCATCGTCGGCGTCCCCGCCTTGGAGTGGTGCTCCGGCCCCTCCTCGCGGATGTTCTGGCCGAACTCGCGCTCGCGCAGGAAGCCGATGAACTTCGGCGACAGGAAGACGCAGATGAGCAGCGAGGCGGTCCCCGCGATCAGCGCCTCGCCCATCAGCCCGCCGCCCCGGCGGCGCTGAGCGCCTCGGCGACCCGCCACAGCCCCACCCCGTTGGACGCCTTGACCAGGACGAGGTCGCCGTCGGCGAGCAGGTCGCCGGCCAGCGCCGCCGCCTCCTCGGCGTCGGCCACCGCGTAGGACTCGCCGTCGAACTCGTCGAGCATCGCGGCGGCCCGCGGGCCAACCGTGATCAACAGGTCAACTCCGGACTCGCGGGCGTGGGCGCCGATCTCGGCGTGCAGCGCGCGCTCCTGCTCGCCCAGCTCGAGCATGTCCCCGAGCACCGCGACGCGGCGGCCGGCAGGAGCTTCTGCGGAGAGTTCGTCCAGGGCGGCGCGCATGGAGGGCGGGCTGGCGTTGTAGCAGTCGTTGATGACGGTGGCACCGCTCGGCAGGCCGACCCGCTGGCCGCGCAACGGCGAGAGCGAGACGTCGATCCGCCCCTCCGGGCGCACCCCGACCGCGCGCACGGCGCCCACCGCGGCGAGCGCGTTGGTCAATTGCGGACCGCTCGAGAACGGCAGCTCGAACCCGAGGCGCTCCTCCCCCGCCGCCACCACCCGGCCGGCCTGCGCCCAGCGCACGTCGGCGTCCGGGCCGCCGAAGGTGACGACCTCGAGCGCCGGGCGCAGCAGCGGAGCGAGCAGGACCTCGCCGTGCGGCACGACGGCGACGGCGCCGTCGCGCATGCCCTCGAGCAGCTCGCCCTTCGCGCGCGCGACGCCCTCGAGCGAACCGAGCTGCTCGAGGTGGACGGGGCCGATGTTGGTGATGACGCCGACGTCGGGCTCGCAGATCGCGGTGAGCTCGGCGATCTGACCCGCGCCGCGCATGGCGAGCTCGAGCACGAGGACCTCCGTGCCGGCCGGGGCGGAGAGCAGCTCGAGGGGCAGGCCGATCTCCGTGTTGAAGTTGGCGCGGCTCGCGGCCACCGCCCGCTGGGTGCCGGCCATCGCGGCGATCAGGTCCTTCGTCGAGGTCTTGCCGACGGAGCCCGTCACGGCGATCACCGCCGCCCCGAGCTCCCGCCGCCACGCCCGCGCGAGGGCATGGAGGGCGAGCAGCGGGTCGGTCGCGCGCAGCACGGCGCCCTCGCCCGGCAGCGGGGCAGAGCCCCACTCCGGCCCCACCAGGGCGCCCCACGCGCCGCCCTCGAGCGCCCCGGCCGCGAAGGCGCCGCCGTCGGCATGCTCCCCCCGCAGCCCGACGAAC
>JALYMV010000315.1 GCA_030773575.1 Actinomycetota bacterium | reverse complement strand
GCGCGCACTCGACCTCGCCGCTACCGCGCCCGTCGTCGCGTAGTCACCACCCAGACACCTCGCCCGGCCCCAAAAGCCAGGCGACAAGCGGGATTTCGTCATCTCACCACGGGGAACTTCGGGCTAGCTCCCGATCCCCGCCGACTCGACGTCGTCGCCCGCGGCACGGGACTCGCCCGTCGTGCCGCCCGAGCTCTGCTGCTCGGGGCCCCCGCCGTCGAGCCGCGGCGGATGGCCGAGCTGGCCGAGGTCGGACGCGTCCCGCCCGAAGATCAGCCCGACCGTCCAGTCCGTCAGGAGCCGGATCCGGCGCTTGGTGCCCGGCATCATCGCCAGGTGGTAGGTGCGGGCGAGAAACCAGGCGGGGAAGCCGCGCCACTTGATGCCCATGGTGCTGGCGACCGCCTCGTGGCGGCCCATGTCGACGAACACGCCGAGCGTGCGGTAGCGAAACGGTCGCCGCCGGCGCCCTCCGCCCATCGCGGCGACCACGTTGTGCGCGGCGACCTTGGCCTGGCGGACGCCGTGCTGCGCGGTCGGCGGCGAAGGCTGGCCGGGGCGGGCCGGGTCCGGGATCGCCGCCGCATCGCCGATCGCCCAGACGTCGGGGAAGCCCCGGACCTGGCAGAAGCGGTCCGTCGCGAGCCGCCCCTGAGCGTCGAGGGGAAGGCCGAGCCGCGCGACCACCGGGTGGGGCGTGACGCCCGCCGTCCAGCAGACGGTCCGCGTCGGGACGACCTCGCCCGTGGAGAGCTCGATCGAGTCGGCCGAGACCCGCTCGACCGTCGTGCTCGTCGCGATCTCGATCCCCCGGCGGCGCAGCTCGCCCTCCGCGAAGCGCGCGAGATCGGCGGAGATCTCCGACATCACGCGGTCCTTCGCCTCCACGAGGATGAAGCGCAGGCCGTGCATCCGGCAGCGGGGATAGATCTCGACCACGTCGGAGGCGAAGTCCTGGAGCTCGGCGAGCCCCTCGAGGCCGGCGTAGCCCGCCCCGACCACCACGTAGGTGAGCAGCGCGGTGCGCGCCGCGTCGTCCTCGACGTTCTCCGCCTGCTCGAGCGTCTGCACCACCCGGTTGCGCAGCGCGATCGCCTCCGACAGCGTCTTGAACCCGCGCGCGTGCTCCTTGAGCCCCGGGATCGGGAGGGTGCGCGAGGTCGCGCCCAGGGCGACGACCAGGTGGTCGTAGCGGAGCTCCTCGACGTCGTCACGCCCCGAAGGCCGGACGCGGACCACCTTGCGGGCGGGGTCGCCGTCGAGCACCTCGCCGAGGAACAGCCGCGTCGAGCGCAGCTCCTCGCGCAGCGGGACGACGACGTGGCGCGGCTCGAGCGTCCCGCCCGCCGCGCCCGGCAGCAGCGGGGTGTAGAGCATGAAGTTGACGTCGTTGACGAGCGTCACCCGCGCGGCCTGCGGCGGCAGCTCGCGCTCCAGGCGCCGGGCGGCGGTCAGGCCCGCGAAGCCGCCGCCGAGGATGAGGACCTCCCAGGCCATCGCGGCGAAGCTAATCGCGGGCGAGCGCCAGCGCAACCCATTCGCCCCCCTCGCGGCGGTCGCGCTCGCGCAGGCCGTGGCGGGCGAACGCGGCGGCGACCTCGTCGCCCTCCTGGCGCAGCAATCCGGAGACGATCAGGAGCTCGGGCGGACGCTCGAGGCGGGCGGCGACCTCGAGTAGCAGCGGGCGCAGGAGATTCGCACAGACGACGGGCGCCCACGGCCCGGACTCCGAGCGCAGGTCGACCCGCGCGACGTCGAGCGCCACGCCGTTGGCGCGGGCGTTGTCGCGACACGCCTCGACGCTCAGCGGGTCGTAGTCGACCGCCGCGACCGGCGCGTAGCCGAGCTTGGCCGCCACGACCGCGAGGACGCCGCTGCCCGCGCCCCAGTCGGCCAAGGGCAGAGGGGGTTTCGGCCGGCCGTCCTTCGCCGGCGCTCGGACTCTGGACGACGTCGCGTCGAGCAGCAGCTCGAGGCACAGCCGCGTGGTCCAGTGGGCACCGGTGCCGAACGCCTGCGCCGGGTCGATCACCACGTCGACGCCGTCGCCCGCGCGCGGCTCCCACGGCGGGCGGATCCGGACGTGGCCCACCTCGATCGGCGTGTGGAACGCCTTCCAGCGCTCCGGCCAGTCGTCGGGGACCTCGGTCGTGCTCACCTCGACGAGCGCCGCGCCCACCGCCGCGCGGACGTCGGGCAGCTCCGGCAGCTCGCCCGGCGCGCCGTAGATGACGTACTCGACCGAGTCGCCGCCGTCGTCGCACTCCTCGAGCCCGGCCGGGGAGAGCTCGAGCAGCTCGGCCAGCACGGGGTCGGCGTCGGCGCGCGCGACCCGCACCGCCAGGCGGATCACGGCCTACCGCGCGCCCGTGACCGCGCGGCGCAGCTTGGAGAGCATCCCCTCGTCGGAGCGCACATTGTCGTCGGTCATCGAGTCCGCGAGGCGCTCGAGCAGCTCGCGCTGCTCGCGGCTCAGCCGCCGCGGGATCGTGACGTTGACGATCACCCGCAGGTCGCCCGTGCGCCCGCGCCGCAGCGGCGGCATCCCCCGGCCGCCGAGGACCATGGTCTCCCCCGGCTGGGTGCCGGGCGGGATGTCGAGCGGCACGTCGCCGTCGAGCGTGGGGACCTCGATGCGGGTGCCGAGCGCGGCGAGCGGCGCGGCGACGTCGACGAGCGTGACGAGGTCGTCGCCGTCGCGGATGAAGCGCTCGTCCTCGCGCACGCGGACCACCACGTAGAGGTCGCCGGCCGGCCCGCCCCGCTCGCCCGCGTGGCCGCGGCCGGTCAGGCGGATGCGCTGCCCGTCGGCGATGCCGGCGGGGATGTCGACGTCGAGTGTGGTCGAGGCCGCGATCGAGCCGCGGCCGTCGCACGTCTCGCACGCGGTCTCGGGGACGCGGCCGTCACCCTGGCAGACGTCGCACAGCGCGGTGCGCACGAGCTGGCCGAAGGCGGTCCGCGAGACGGCCTGCACCTGGCCCGAGCCGCCGCAGCGGCTGCAGGTGCGGATCGGCGTGCCGGGCTGCGCCCCGTTCCCCTGGCAGGTCTCGCAGCGCGAGACGACGTCGTAGGTGACCTGGACCTGGGTCCCCCGGGCGGCGTCGGCGAGCTCGACCTCCACCGCCGCCGCGACGTCGCCGCCCTGCAGCGG
>JALYMV010000314.1 GCA_030773575.1 Actinomycetota bacterium | reverse complement strand
CGCCTCGCCACCGCAGCCGCAGCGGCCGGGCCCCGCGCGCCCGGGCCGGCCGGCGTCGCCGTCGCGGACCGGCCCAACCCGCGGCTCACCTTCGACCAGTTCGTCATCGGCGACTCCAACCGCCTCGCGCACGCCGCCGCCCTGTCCGTCGCCGAGATGCCCGGCCTCGCTTACAACCCGCTCTTCATCTGCGGCCCGCCCGGGCTGGGCAAGACGCACCTGCTGCACTCGATCGCCAACTACGTCGCGGACTACGGCGACGGGCTCACCTCGCGCTACACGACGGTCGAGGCGTTCACCAACCGCTTCCTCGGGGCCCTGCAGACGGGCGGGATGGACTCCTTCAAGGACGCCTACCGGGGCGTCGACATCCTGCTCGTCGACGACGTGCAGTTCCTCCAGAGCAAGGTCAAGACGGAGGAGGAGTTCTTCCACACCTTCAACGCGCTGCACGCCGCCGGCGCCCAGCTCGTCCTCACCTCCGACCGCCTCCCGCGCGACATGGACGCGCTGGAGGACCGCCTGCGCGAGCGCTTCGAGGCCGGCCTGGTCTGCGACGTCAAGCCTCCCGACTTCGAGACCCGCCTCACCATCCTGCGCAAGCGGATCCAGCAGGACGGCGTCCGCGACGTCGAGCCCGCCGCGCTCGAGACGATCGCCGAGCGCGTCAACCAGAACATACGCGCGCTCGAGGGGGCGCTCATCCGCGTCGTCGCCTTCGGCTCGCTCACCGGGCGCCCGGTCACCGCCGCTCTCGCCGCCGAGGTGCTCGACGGGCTCTATCCCGAGCTCCGCCCCCGCCGGCGCACCGTCGAGGAGATCCAGGAGCGCACCTGCGAGGCGTTCGGGGTCTCTTTCGACGAGCTCGTCTCCGCCAGGCGCACGAGCGACCTCGCCTGGCCCCGGCAGGTCGCCATGTACCTCGCGCGGGAGCTGACCGACGCCACCCTGCCGGCGATCGGGCGCGCGTTCGGGCGCAACCACACGACCGTCATGCACGCCTGCAAGCGGACCGCCGAGCGCATGGCGGCCGATCCCGAGGCCTACTCCGCCGTCGACCGCCTGATCCGCGAGCTCCAGCACCTCGATGGCGACCGCCCCGCCTGACAGACTTGCGCACCCTCCACGCACCGCGGCTGCACACCCGAACGCCCGCATCCTGCGGCCATCCGGTTGCCCCCTTCCACACAATGAACACCACTGATGACGTCTATGAACCCAAGTCTTCTTCGTGATGGGCTGATGAAGGAAGGAGTCGCGCGATGAAGCTCACGACGAGCCGCAGCGACCTGTTCGCCCAGCTGCAGACCGTCACCCGCGCCGCGTCGACCCGCAGCGCCGTGCAGGCGCTGTCGGGCGTCCAGGTCGTCGCCAAGGGCGCGACGATCGAGCTGCGGGCCACCGACATGGAGCTCGGGCTCCGGGTGCCCCTCGCCGGCGAGGTGGTGCGCGAGGGCGCCGTCGTCCTGCCGGCGCGGCTGCTCGTCGAGGTCGTGCGCGCCCTGCCCGGCGACTCCGTCTCCATCGAGCTGCGTCCCGCCGAGCAGGGCGTCGAGCTCGTCGGAGGCTCGGCGACGTTCCACATCCGCACGCTGCGGCTCGAGGACTTCCCGCCGCTGCCCGAGCCCGAGGCCGCCTCGCGGGTCGAGGTGCCGGCCGCGGCGTTCGTCGAGACGATCCTCAAGGTGGCCCGCTCGGCGTCGCGGGACGAGACGCGCCCCGTGCTCACCGGCATCCTCGTGTGGGCGTCGGGGACGGAGCTGCGGATGGTGGCGACGGACTCCTACCGCCTGTCGGTCAAGGAGACCACGCTCGAGCAGGCGATCGAGGGGACGATCGAGGCCAACGTGCCGGCCCGGGCGCTGCAGGAGCTCTCGCGGATCGCCCAGCAGGGCGAGGAGGACCGGCTGACCGTCTCGGTGCGCACGAACCAGGTCGTCTTCGAGACGGGCGGCGTGCTGCTCTCCTCGCGGCTGATCGACGGCCAGTTCCCCAACTACCGCCAGCTGCTGCCCGACGCCTACGAGCACGAGCTCCAGCTCTCCGCGGCGGAGATCGTCGACGTGGTGCGGCGGATCTCGCTGCTCGCCCAGAAGAACGCGCCGCTGCGGCTGGCGTTCCGCGAGGGGGAGGCGACGGTGTCGGCCCGCACGCCGGATGTCGGCGAGGCGTCGGAGACGCTGCCGGTGCCGTTCCAGGGCGAGCCGCTCGAGATCGGCTTCAACCCGGACTTCCTGCGCGACGGCCTGGAGAGCGTGGACTCGGGCGACCTCGTGCTCAAGCTCATCTCGCCCCTGCGGCCGGGGCTCATCCAGGCGGCCGACGGCAGCGGGTTCGTCTACCTGCTCATGCCGATCCGCCTCAACGTGTAAGGCCCGATCGAGCCGGGCCGGGCGGTGCGCGTAACTCGCCTCAAGCTCCGCAGCTTCCGCTCCTACGCGGCGGCCGACGTGCGGCTCGGGCCGGGGGTCACCGTGGTGTCGGGGCGCAACGGGGCCGGCAAGACGAACCTGCTCGAGGCGATCTACTTCGCGTGCACGGGCCGGGCGTGCCGGACCGCCAACGAGCGCGAGCTCGTCGCCTTCGGTGCGGGCGTCACGCGGCTCGAGCTGAAGGCGGAGGACGCCCAGGGCCCCCACGCGATCACCGTCGGGTTCGCGCCCGGCGAGGCCAAGCGCATCACGGTCGACGGCGCGCCGGTGGAGCGGCTGACCGACTCGCGGGCCCGACCGCTCGTCTCCGTCTTCCTGCCCGACCGGCTCGAGCTGGTGACGGGCGCTCCGGCGCTGCGGCGCGGCCACCTCGACCAGGTCGTCGCCGCGCTCTGGCCGGCCCGCGCGGGCACCCGAAGCGCCTATGCGGCGGCGCTCGCCCAGCGCAACGCCCTGGTGGCGCGGATCCGCGCCGGGCG
>JALYMV010000313.1 GCA_030773575.1 Actinomycetota bacterium | reverse complement strand
ATGTGCAGCCCGCTCGCGGTGGTCCTCCAGCAGGCGCGCCACGCGCTGATCGATCCCGAGGCGATGACCGCCGCCGAGGCGATCGGCGGCGCGCCGCGGCTCCTCGTCCCGCTCGCGATCACCGTCGCCGTCTGCGTGATCGGGTTCCTCGTCTTCGACCGCTCGGCGGCCCACATCGCCGAGGAGCTGTAGCCGTGGGGCACCGTCTCTGTCCCGGGCCCTAGCCGCGCCGTGCCGCCGGAGCGCCACGACCTCATCGCGATCGGAGGCGGGATCTACGGCTCGCTCGCAGCCGCCTTCGCGGCCCGCCAGGGGCGCAGCGCGGTCCTGCTCGAGCGCGCGCCGCGTCTCCTCGACGCCGCCTCGGCGATCAACCAGGCCCGGGTCCACAACGGCTATCACTACCCGCGCTCCTTCGTCACCGCGGCGCGCAGCAACGCGAACTTCCGGCGCTTCGTCGACGACTTCGGCGACGCCATCAGCCGTCATGAGGCCCTCTACGCCATCGCCCGGCAGGACTCGCTGGTCAGCCCGCAGCAGTTCGAGCGCTTCTGCCGGCTCGTCGGCATCCCGCTGTCGCGGGTCGACGACATGACGGCGCTCGCCGACCCCGTGTCGGTGGCGGCGCTGTGGACCGCCGAGGAGGTGGCGTTCGACGCCGACGTCCTGCGCTCGAGAATCGGCGAGATGGTGGACGAGGCGGGGGTCGACGTGCGCCTGGGGACCGCCGCCGCCGGCGTGGAACCCGGCAACGGCCTGGCGCGGGTGGTCACCGACGACGGCGCTGAGCTCGTCGCTCCACTCGTCCTGAACTGCACCTACGCCGGCTTGGAGCGCCTGGGCGCACCCGCGGGGAGGCCGTTGGCCCCCGAGCTGCTCTACGAGCTCGCGGAGATCGTGCTCGTGCGCCCGCCGGCCGGGTACGAGCAGGTGGGGCTCACGGTGATGGACGGACCGTTCTTCTCCTGCATCCCGTTCCCGGCCCGGGGCTGCCACTCGCTCACCCACGTGCGCTACTCGCCGCACGTGGCCGCGCCGGCCGACCGGTTCCCCTGGGAGGCGCTCGAGGACCCGCCTCCCACCCGCCACCTGCAGATGCGCCGGGCCGCCCGGCGCTTCGCGCCATGGATCGACGACGCCGAGTACGTCGGCTCGCTGTTCGCGGTCAAGGCGATCCCGCCCAACCGCGACCGCGACGACGCACGGCCCATAATCCTGCATGCCTCCGACGCGAACGGGACGGTCGTCTCGGTCCTCGGGAGCAAGCTCGACAACGTCTACGACCTCCTGGAATGGCTAGCGACAGCACTCAGATGACCGCCGACGCCCCCACGGGCCGTCGCAGCAGGCGTGGGCAGATCGCGGGCACGATCGTCGGGCTGGCACTCGTGCTCGCCCTCTATGCCTGGACCGCGGCGACCAGCGCCGGAACGTTCCCCACCGAGCTGTCGCTGAAGGGTCGCGACTACTACAACCACCTCACCGACGCCTTCCTGCACGGGCAGATC
Organism: Actinomycetota bacterium; assembly: GCA_030773575.1. Classification (GTDB taxonomy): domain Bacteria; phylum Actinomycetota; class Thermoleophilia; order Solirubrobacterales; family Solirubrobacteraceae; genus JACCYI01. Next base: position 4,771 of record JALYMV010000313.1, on the reverse strand, counting down.
GCTCTGCGGGTCGAGCCCCCGGCAAAGCTGCTCGCCCTCGAGGATCCGTACGACCAGGCGCAGTACTCCGCCGTGAAACCGCTGCCGCCCCACGACATGTCGCTGTTCGAGGGCCGCTACTACGTCTACTGGGGCCCGACCCCGGCGCTCACGCTCTTCCTCCCCGCTCGCCTGCTCCTGTTCGGCCACGACCTGTCCGAGCGGGCGGCGATCGTCATCTTCTCGTTCGCCGGGCTGCTGGTGTCGCTCGCACTGCTGCGCTACGCCGCCCGGCGGTTCCTGCCGTACACCCGGCGCTGGATGCTCGCCATGGGCGGGCTGGCCCTGGCGACCGGGACCACGGCGCTCTACAACCTGCGCCGTCCCACGATCTACGAGGTCGCGCTGTCGGCGGGCTTCTGCTTCACCATGGCCGGCGCGTACCTGCTGCTGCGCGGCGCCCTGGAGGAGCGCCACCGCTGGCGGCGTCTGGCGGGTGCCAGCGCGTGCCTCGGGCTGGCCGCCGGGGCCCGGCCGACCCTGGCCCTCAACGGGCTGCTCGCCGTGGCGGTGCTGGTGTTCCTCCTGCGCTCGGGCGCGCTGCCCTCGCGGGCGACGCGGTGGCGAGCGGTTCTCGCCCTCCTGGGTCCCTTGAGCGTCGCCGGGCTGCTCATGCTCGCCTACAACGCCGCGCGCTTCGGCTCACCGAGCCAGTTCGGCCTGATCTACCAGCTCAACCAGTTCGACCCGTTCCCGCCCGACGGGGGCATCCCGCACTTCGTCCCCGGCCTGTTCATGTACCTGCTCGCGCCGCCGCTGCTGAACCTGAACTTCCCCTTCGTCCACCTGCCGCCGCCGCCCGACTACCCGGGAACCCTGCCGGCGGGCTACAACCTCGAGCACGTCGGGGGGCTCCTGCCCATGGTCCCCATCGTGCTGCTCGCTCTCGTCGCGCTGCCGGTCGCCCTTCGATCGGCCGCGCCGACGCTGCGAGGTCTGGGCGCGGTGATGGCCACCGGGCTGGTCGCCGGCGGCCTCGTCCTGCTGGCGATCTCCGCGAGCATCTACGCGGGGACGATGCGGTACGGGATGGACTTCGTCCCGCTCATCCTCGTCTCCGCCCTGCTCGGCTGGATGCTGTTGGCCTCCCTGCCTCGCCGGCGCCTGCGACGGGCCTTCGCGATCGGCGGCGCCGCCGCGATCGCCTGGACGGCGGTGGCCGGGGTGGCCACCAGCATCACGGGGCAGTGGGACAGCCTGCGACTCGCTCACCCGCAGACCTACGCGTCGCTCGAGCGCGCGTTGAGCCCCCTGCCGACCGCCGCCGTCACGCTCGCCGGGCGGCCCCTGATCACCGAGGTCAGTGCGCCCCGGGAGGACCGCACCGAGGCCGATGCGCGCAGCGTGGCCGACACCGTCGACGTTCCCGGGGCGGCCGACGTCCGCGTGCGATACGGCCAGGCGGGCGCCGGCCGCATCCGGTCCATGGAGGTCGGAAGGGAGACGGCGATCCTCGAGATCGTCTCCCCGAGGCGCCGGCTGGCCGTCATCCGGTCCGTGGTGGAGCGCAACGCCGGGCTCGGGACGGCGCCGTCCCGGCTGAGGGTGCGCTCGCGCGAGCGCCCAGAGACGCTCATCATGGACCGTCCCAGCGGACCCGTCGACGTGTCGGTGGCGCTCGAGCGGGGGCTCAACCACATCGAGTTGAAGGTGATCGACCGTCCGCCGGCGGGGCGGCCGCTCAGGGGGCCCCTGTACGAGCTGAGGGAAGTCCGGTTGGTGACGGGCTGACCGAGGTCGGGACCCGCTGGTCAGCGTCTACGATCTTCTCAGATGGCCGGCGACAGCATTCAGGTGACCGACAACGTCTACGTCTCGCTCGTGTGCGTGTGCGACTCGGATCCAGACGCCGAGCTGCGCGGCATGGCGGCCGCGCTCCAGGAGCACTTTCCGCTGAGCGAGATCGTGGCGACCGTCCGCGAGCCGCTGCGGCGCACGCCGACGCTGCCGAACCTGCACGTCCTCGAGCTCGCGCCGCCGGCCGACGATCGCGTGCGGCTCACCGCCGCGCTGGACCGATCGCTCGGCGACGTCGTCGTGGTCGCCGACCCCGCCCGTGACGACCCCCGGGCCGTGGTCCAGGCCGCCAGGCAGATCATCGCCGGGGCCCCTGCGGTCTATGAGTCCTGGGACCCGCAGAGCCACGTGCGCCGCTGGATGCGCCAGACCTCGAGCGTCGCGTTGCAGCGGGCGACGGGCGCCGTCGTGCCCTACCTCGACGGCGTCCGGGCGTGCAACCGCGAGGTCCTCTCCGTCTGGCTGTCGCATCCCGACCGCGACCGGCTGCTCCAGGGCTTCCCCGGCATCACCGGCTACGCCTACGACACCTTCCCGGCCGTCGCCGCGCGTCCACGCGCCGCCCACCACGCGCGCTGGCGGCTCGCGGCGATCATGGCGGCCAGCGCCACCCCGCTGCGGTGGGCGTCCGCGGTCGGCCTGGCCGGCGCGGTGCTCAACCTCCTGTACTCGCTCTACGTCGTGGTCATCAACGTCGTCCGCGGGGAGACCGTGGAGGGCTGGACGTCGCTCTCGCTCCAGCTCGCCGGCATGTTCCTGCTGTTCTCGATCATCCTCGCGCTGCTGGCCGAGTACCTGTTCCAGGTCATCAAGCGGGGCCGCGAACGGGCGCTGTACCGGGTGCGCGACGAGGCCACCAGCCCCTCGGTCTCCATGCGCGAGCGCCTCAACGTCGAAGACGCCGCCGGCAACCGGCTCGGCTGACGTGACCTCCCAGGCGGCTCTCTTCGCGTTCGTCGCGCTGCTCGGCGCGGGCGTGCAGCTGGCGGCGCTCGCGCTGCTCGTCGCGCTGGGGATCCCGGAGCTGCCCGCCTTCCCGCTCGCCTGGCTGATCGCCTGGGCGCACAACTTCGCGTGGCACCGGGGGCTGGTGTTCCGGGGCGGCACCCGCAGCGCCCGCGGGCAGGGCGTGCGGAGCCTCACGGCGGCGCTCGCCGGCCTGGTCATCCAGACGGCCGTGTTCGCCGCCCTGTCGGCGCTCGTGCCCCTCCTGGCCGCCGGCGCGATCGCGGCCGCCTGCTCGTTGCCCACGACGTTCCTGTTGTCGCGCCTGTGGGCGTTCGACCACGTCCACCCGGCCTGATGGCGGGGCGCGCGCTGGTCGGTCACACGGGGTTCGTCGGCGGCCTGCTCGAGCGGGCGCAGCCCTTCGACGGCCACTTCAACTCGGGCAACGTCGAGGAGCTGCCCGAGCGGGCGTGGGACGAGGTGGTCTGCGCGGCCATGCCCGCCGAGAAGTGGCGGGCCAACCGGGAGCCCGCCGGCGACGCGGCCGCGCTCGAGCGCCTGTGGCGCGCGCTCGACGCGACGTCGGCCGGCCGCGTCCTCCTGATCTCGACGGTCGACGTCTTCGACCCGCCCGCCGGCCAGGACGAGTCGGCGCCGCCCGGCGCCGGGCACGCCTACGGCGCCAACCGGGCGGAGCTCGAGCGACGGGTCCTCGGGCGCTTCGAGGACGTGGCGGTCGTCCGGCTGCCCTCGCTCTACGGCCCCGGGCTCAAGAAGAACGCCCTCTATGACATGCTCGCCGGACGGCCGTGCCCGACCGGGCCGGCGGCGCGCTTCCAGTGGTATGACCTCGAGCGGCTGCCCGGCGACCTCGCGGTCGTGGCCGCGGAGCGGCTGCGGCTCGTCCAGCTCGTGACCGAGCCGGTCAGCATGGGGGCGATCGCCGAGCGGTGCTTCCCGGACTCGGAGATCGGCGAAGGTCCGGCCCCGGCCTACGACCTGCGGACCCGCCACGCGGAGACCTTCGGCGGATCGGGCGCCTACCTGCAGGACGCCGCCGCAGCCCTTGCGGGCATCGAGCGCTTCGTCACGCGGGTGCGGGCGGGAGAGATCGAGTGCGCCTCGCCATCTCGGTGATCGGCTGGGCGGCGGAGCACGATCGCGCCGCGCCCGCCCGCCTCGCGGCCGCTGGCGTGGAAGGGATCGAGGTCGCTCCGACGCGGCTCTGGGGGACGTGGACGGCGGCCACGCCCGACGTCGCTCGCGGCTACCGCGATGAGCTCGAGGGACTGGGCCTCGCCTGCCCGGCGATGCAGTCCCTGTTCTTCGGCGTGGACGGCGCGATGCTCACCGGCGACGCCACGGGCCGCCGGGTTGCGGGCGACCACCTCGTGCAGGTGGCCGAGCTGGCCGGCGCGCTCGGGGCGCGGGTGGCCGTGCTCGGCTCGCCGGGCAACCGCCGCCGCGGGGAGCTCTCCCACGCCGAGGCGTCGCGCCGGATGCGGGAGGCGCTCGCGCCCGCGGCGGAGGCGTTCGCGAGCCACGGCGCCGCCATCGGGATCGAGCACAACCCGCCGGAGTACAACTGCGATTTCCTCACCACCTACGAGGAGGTCCGCGCCTTCGTGGCCGAGGCGGACCACCCGGGCCTTGCCGCCCACCTGGACGTCGGCGGCCTGCGCCTCGCGGAGGAGGAACCCGACCTCGCCGGCCCGCCGCCCGCGCACTTCCACCTGTCGGCGCCGAACCTCGCGCCCTTCGACGGCGAGCCGCGCGAGTGGCACGCCGCGCTGGCCGGCCGGGTCGAGGCGGCCGGCTACACCGGGTGGGCGTCGATCGAGCAGCGTGCCTGCGACGACGGAGCGCGCCACCGGGGCGAAGCCCTCCGGGGTGGCGCGTTGCTCGACCGAGGCCCATCCCGCGTAGCCCGCACCGCGCAGCCGCCCCACCAGGGCGGCGTGCCACTCGCGCGGCTCGCCGTCGAAGG
>JALYMV010000312.1 GCA_030773575.1 Actinomycetota bacterium | reverse complement strand
GGCGCCGGGATCCAGGCTGGCCTCGAAGGGCGCGTACTCCACGGTCTCTGACATGGCTTCGCCTTCCTCTACTGGACGGTGACGTCGGTGAACAGGACGTCCTCGACGTGGACGTCGGTGCGCTCCTTGATGCTGCGCGCGATGCGCTTCTTGAGCGCCTCGCGGGCCTCGCCGTCGACGAGCTTCCCCTGCGGCAGCCCGGTGAGCGCGTCCGTGATGACGTCGCGCACGACGGCCTCCTGCGGCATGGCGCCGAAGCCCTCGGGCGGGGTCGGGGGAGGCGCGCCGTGGCCGCCCTCGGCCGGGGCCGTGGAGTGATCCTTCGGCGAGAGCACGAGCCCGACGGTGAGCTTGCCGAAGTGGTTGTCGGCGAGGTTCACGAGGAACTCCTTGCCGAGCACGTAGACCGTGCCCTCGACCTTCGGCTTCGCCTCCGCCGCCTTGGGCTTGGCGATGACGAACTTGTAGGCCCCCCCCAGGGCGATGAGGATGATCGGGATGGCGATCAGGAGCTTCTTCTTGGTCATTCGGTCGTCCCTCCCTGGGTCGACGTGGAGTTCAGGCGGGTGAGGACGACCTCGACCCGCCGATTACGCGAGCGTCCTTGCTCGGTGGCGTTGGATGCGATCGGGTGCTGCTGCGCGAACTGCATGGCGCTCAGGCGCTCGATGGGCACGCCGCGGCCGATGAACCGGCGGACGACGCTGGATGCCCGGGCGCCCGAGAGCTCCCAGTTCGTGGGGTACTGCGCGGAGGACATGGGCTGGGAGTCGGTGTAGCCCTCGACGACCACGGGGTGGTCGCGCTCGTCGCGGATGATCGCGCCGAGGGAGTCGAGCAGCTTGTGGGAGGCCGGCTTGAGCACGGCTTGGCCCGAGTCGAAGAGGACGCCGTCGGTGAGCAGCTGCACGACGAGGCCGCGCGTGCGCACCTCGGTGCGCACCCTGCGGGCCAGGCCGGCGGCGCGCGCTGCGGCGTCGATGCGCTGCTTGAGGCGCTTGAAGCGCTCGTCCTCGGCCTTGGCCTTGTCGTCGGCGCTCTGCCGGCGTGCCTTGTCCATGCTGGCGTCGACGGCCTCGACCGGCATCAGCGACGGCAGCGGCGGCTCCGGGACCGCCCGCTCCGTGCTCTGGGTCGCGCCGGTCTCCATGATCTTCTCGCCGCCCGAAACGAGCTTGTCGTTCAACGACGACTCCAGCGACCGCTTGAGCGACTCGAACTTCGACGTGTTGACCGACGAGATCGCGAAGAGCACCATGAAGACGCAGAACAGCAGCGTCATCATGTCGGCGAACGAGATGAGCCAGCGCTCCTCGTTCTCGTGCTCCTCCTCCTCGTGCGCGTGCGGGCTCCTGCGGCCACGCGTGGCGGTCGCCGACATGGCTAGGCCGCCGCGCGCCCGGCGTCCGCAGCGCTGCCGGCGCCGGCGGCCGGATCGTCCTCGGCCACGCGCTGGGCCGGCGGGACGTAGGCCATGAGCTTCTCCTCCACGACCCGCGGGTTGTCGCCCGACTGGATCGCCAGGACGCCCTCGAGGGTCATGGTCCGGAACTGGAGCTCCTCGTCGGAGAGCTGCTTGAGCCGGTTCGCGATCGGCAGGTAGACGACGTTGGCCGAGGCCACGCCCAGCAGGGTCGCGATGAAGGCGGCCGAGATCGACGGGCCGAGGGTCTCGGGCTTGTCGAGGTTCTCGAGCACGTGGATGAGCCCGAAGACCGTCCCGATGATGCCCATGGTCGGCGCGAACCCGCCGGCCTTCTCGAACGGCTGCGTCCCCGCCTTGTGGCGCTTGCGCATGTTCGCGTTCTCCGTCTCGAGCACCTCGGCGACGAGGTCGGGGTCGGTGCCGTCGACGACGAGCTGCAGGCCCTTGCGGGTGTAGGGGTCGTCGACCGTGGAGAGCTGCTCGTCGAGCGCGAGCAGGCCGTCGCGGCGGGCCTTCTCGGCGTAGCCGACGAGCTCGCGCACGCGGCCGACCATGTCGGGCGGCTCGGCGCTGAACGCGCGCTTGTAGAGCTTGGGGATGCTCTTGACGGTGTCGAAGGAGGTGCCGGCCATCGTGGCGCCGAGCGTCCCGCCCAGGACGATGAGGATCGCCGGGAGGTTGAGGATCGCCATGATGTTCGAGCCTTCCATCGTGGCCCCGACGGCCATCCCGACGCAGGCGAGGGCGATGCCGATGGCGGACGACGCCTTCATGACGGGCTCCCCTGGTCCTCGCCGGCCGCCGCGCGGACGAGGGTGAGTGCGGCGCTGCGGCGGGGCAGGTCGCGCATGGCCACGCCGAGCACCGACGCGCGCCAGGCGCGGACGGCGTCGGCGATCTCCTCCGGGCTCTCCACCACCAGGACCTTGGTCCCGGTCGTCAGCGTCACCACCGTGTCGGGGTGCGCCTCGACCGACACGATGAGGTCGGGGTTGAGGTGGTAGGGCTCGTCGGCGTGGGCCAGGCGGTGAAGGGCGATCATGGCTGGTCTAGATCCTTCATCGGCGCGGACGCCGGGTTCTTCAAGGGGTTTGACATGACAAAGAAGAAGGCCCCGCTCGCGCGGGGCCTTCTGGACCTGCGGGGGCGCCGGCGAGGCCGGCGGCCGGAGCGTCAGCGCTTGAGGTTCACCAGGTCCTGCAGCATCTCGTCGGACGTCGAGATGACGCGCGAGTTGGCCTGGAAGCCGCGCTGGGCGGTGATCATGTTCGTGAACGTCGTCGAGAGGTCCACGTTGGACATCTCGATCGCCCCTCCGATCACGCCGCCGAAGTTGCCCGTGCCGGGCTGGCCCAAGGCCGGGGCCCCGGAGTTGGCGCCCTGCGCCCAGCGGTTGCCCGAGACGCGCTCGAGGCCCGCGGAGTTCGGGAACGTGGCGAGGCTCAGCGTGCCCGCCGGGGTGCGGTCGCCGCCGCCGGCCGGGATGTAGCTGACCACGCCGGTCTGGCCGATCGCTACGTTGGTGGCCCCCGGCGGGATGGTGATCTTGTTGCCGTCCTCGCCCACCACGAAGAAGCCTTCCTGGGTGACGAGATCGCCGTCGGCGTTCGTCGTGAAGTTGCCCGCCCGGGTGTAGTTGACGACGTCGGAGGCCGGATCCTGCTTGATCTGGAAGAAACCCTCGCCCTGGATGGCCAGGTCGAGCGGGTTGCCGGTGGTCTGCAGCGCGCCGCCCTGCATGAGGTTGTCGATCGAGCCGAGGCCGACCCCGAGCCCGACCTGCGCCGCGTTGGTGCCGCCCGCCGTCGGGCCGGCGGGGTCGCCGCCGCGCTGCAGCTGCGACAGCGAGTCGCGGAACGTCGTGCGCGCCGACTTGTAGCCGATCGTGTTGACGTTGGCGATGTCGTTGGCGGTCACGTCGAGCATGACCTGGTGGCTCTTGAGTCCGCTGATCGCGGAGAACATTCCTCGCATCATGATGGTGGTTCCTTCCTACGCGATGACCGCGGAGTCGATGTTGGTGAACACGAAGTCGCGCATGTGCGCCTGGTCGACCGCGGTGATGACGGTCTTGTTGGAGATGGAGACGACGAACGCCGTCCCGTTGACGAAGACGACCGAGTCGCGGGCGCCCTTGCCGGCGGCACGGCCCACGCCGTCCTGGAGCCGGTGGAGCGTCTGCGGGGAGATGTCGATGCCGCGGCGCTGGATGCGCTGCAGCGCGTGCTGGGAGAACGAGACGGCCTGGGCCGTGCTCGTCCGCAGCACGCCGGCGAACGCGTTCGAGGCGGGGGCCGCGGGACGGGCCTCCTCCGCGGGCGCGGCGCCGACCGGCGACAGGAGCGCCGGGTTGACGGGGGCCGGGGTCATCACGCGACCTCGCTGATGGTCGCGGGGTCGATGCCCGTGACGCCGCCGACGGTGAGCACGGTCCTGCCACCCGCGGTGGTGACCTTCTCCACCTTGCCGGTGTGCGGAACGTCCGCCTCGTCGACGTAGGTCACGGTCCGGCCGATGAGCGAGATCGCCTGGCTCTGACCCAGGCTCTCGGCGACGCGCACGTTGGCGGCCGCCATGTTCGAGATCTGCTCGAGCGTGGAGAACTGCGCCATCTGGCCCATGAAGGCCTGGTCGTCCATCGGCTTGGACGGGTCCTGGTGCGTCATCTGGGCGACGAACAGCTTCAGGAAGTCGTCCTTGCCGAGGTTGGCGCCCTCGTTGCCCTTGGCCTGGGTGCCGGCCGCGGCGGAGGTGTTGGTGGCGGGGGGAACTTGGATGCTCATGTCCGTATGGCTTCCGGTCAGGCGAGGACGTCGACGAGCACCCGGCCGGGCAGCTCGAGCGTCCTCGCTCGGGTGGGCTGGTCCTCGACCGCGGGGGCGCGGCTCGACCGCGAGCGGCCGCGCTCGGAGCCGTTGAGGTGGCGGTCGCGCTCGCGCGCCTCGGCGTGGGCCGCGAAGCCGTCCATCGCGGCCGCCGAGCGATCCTCGCCGTGGGTCGAGACGTCGAGCGAGAGGAGGTTCACGCCCGCGTCCTCGAGGGAGCGGCGCAGCTCCGAGCCGGCCTGCTGGAGCAGGCGCGTGGCCTCGGGCGAGTCGGCGATGACCTGGGCGGTCACGCCGGCCGAGGAGGTCTGCAGCCGGATCTCGATGCCGCCCAGGTCCGCCGGCTTGAGGGCGAGGCGGGCGTGGGTGACCCCGCGGTCGTGGGCGACCTGCAGGAGCTGGCCGACCGTGTGCGCCGCGCGGTGCAGCGGCACGGCGGGCTGGGCCGGCTGCGCGGGCGCGGCCGGGGTGGCG
>JALYMV010000311.1 GCA_030773575.1 Actinomycetota bacterium | reverse complement strand
GCCCCGAGGTAAGGGACGTACGCCGCGAGGAACGTGATCACGGTCAGCGGCAGCGCGAGCGGCACGCCGACGATCACCAGGGCGAGGCCGATGAACACCGCGTCGAACAGCGCGACGAGCGTCTGCGCACGCAGGAAGCTCCCGAGACCGCTCCAGCCCCCCTCGCCGCCCACGCGGACGCCGGCGCGGTGGCGCCCGGGGACGAAGCCCAGCAGCCCGTTCCAGAGCCGCTCGCCGTCCTTGAGGAAGAAGAAGAGGACGATCACCGCCAGCAGCAGGCCGGCGAGCAGCTGGAGCAGAATCGTCGCGCCGGTGAGCCCGAGCTGGGCCAGCGAGCCGACGTTGTCGCGGACGAGCTGCTCGACGCGGTCGAACGCGGTGTTGACCTGCTCGTGGGACAGGCCGAGCGGACCCTCAGCGAGCCACCGCTCGACCTCGTCGAGGCCGTCCGTGAGCCCGGCCGAGAGCTCCCCGAGCTGTCCGCCGACTCGCGGGAAGATCCACGCGGCGAGCGCGCCGATGGCGACGAGCACGCCGACGAGCACGGCGAGCGTCGCCGCCGCCGGGGGCACGCGGTGGTGGCGCAGCCACCGCACGGGCGCGACGAGCAGCGCGGCCAGCACGAGCGCCAGCAGCGTGGGCAGCACGACGACCAGCAGGATGCTCGCCAGCCGCAGGCCGAAGTAGACGACGAGGCCGATCAGGATGAGCCACAAACAGCCCTCGCCCACACGGCGGAGAGCCGACGGCTGGGGCGAGGGGGCGGTCGCGGGCGGGATGCGGTCGGTCATGGGGCGCAGCGGCTCCGGCGCGTGGTGCCCGCTGGCGTGGTCATACACTCCGACCGCGCGGACCGGAAGGTGGCTCGGTGGACCTCGGCGCGGCGAGCCAGGCGTTGCCCGCGGGGCCTCATCGCCTCATGCCAGCGACCAGAGCACGCGCGAGCTGTTCGTCGTGGCGGCGACCTTCACGCTGGTCGTCCTCGCGCGCGGGCTCCTCATGCTCGACGAGCTCGCCGTCATCGGTACGTGGCGATGATCGTCTCGCGCGTTGTTGGGCCTGACGCCGCGATTTGGCGCAGACGCCCGGGGCTGGTTGAGGGACGCCACCCGACGGGGGCACGCTCGTGAGACGCTAGGCCTATGCAAGCGCTCGCCCGCAACGGACTCATGCGCCCTCGCAAGGGCAAGATCATCGCCGGCGTCTGCGCCGGTCTGGCGCGCCGCTTCGGCGTCTCCGCGACGCTCGTGCGCGCGCTCTTCCTGCTCAGCCTGTTCCTGCCCGGGCCGCAGGTCGTGGCCTACCTGGCGCTCTGGGTGCTCATGCCGAAGGCCGAGCGCCAGTAGCTCGGCGGACGTCGCCGCCTCGTCGCTGAGCGAGGTCTGAATGACGTGCCCAGCCTGTCGCTACCCCTTGACCAGGCCGAGCGGGCGCAGCTGCGCGACGGGCGCCGCGAGCCCCACGTGCTCGACGACGCGCACGACGCGTTCGACGTCCTTGTAGGCAAAGGGGGCCTCCTCGGCCAGGCCTTGTTCGACGCCGTACGCACGACGATGCCCGCCGCCTCGAGCTCACGCCGCAGCTCGGCGCCGCCGATGCGCTTGCCCCCGCGGTGCGGCTGAGCGGGCGCCCCGCGCCGTGGCACGTGCAACTCGTGGGGTGCGAGCTCGAGGCGCTGCGCGCGCTCCGGCACGAGCCTCGTGCTCGGCCAGGAACACGACCTCCTCGATCCCGCCGCGACAGCCCGGCGGGATCGCCCGCCGCCACGGCCAGCTCGCGCGCCACCGGCCCGCCCAGCACCTCGGCGAGCGCGACCGTCGCGTCCGCCACCACTCCCTCGGCGCTGTCCGCCCGCACGCGGAGCTCGAGCTCGCTCGTGTGGTCGAGCCACTCGTGACTCTCGTCCTTGCCCCTGCGTCGGCGCGCGGCAAACCGCCGCCCTCGTCCTCCCGACTGCGCCGATCGCCCGCGGCGGGATCCGGGATGACCTGAGTCGCGGAAGGGAGTGCGTGGTCGACAGGGTGACCACGCACACAGAGCCGAGGCGGCAGCGGCGTACGCTCGGTGTCGTGGTCGCGCCGGTGACCTCCGCCCTCATGTCGGTCGCGGCACTGCTGCCGCCGGCGGAGCAGGCGTATCTCGATGAGGCGCGCCAAATGCAAGCGCTGTCGTTCGTCGTGCACATCCCGCTGGTGTGCTTTGGCCTGGCGTTGCCGTCGCTCGTGCTGTTCGTGGAGTGGCTGGGGCTGCGGACCGGTGACACGCTCTACTCCACACTCGCGCGACGCTGGTCGAAGGTGATGGTCGCCCTGTTCGCGGTCGGCGCCGTCACCGGGACGATCCTGTCCTTCGAGATGGGGTTGCTGTGGCCGGGGTTCATGGCCGCCTTCGGCGACGTGTTCGGGCTCGGCTTCACGCTCGAGGGGTTCTCGTTCTTCGTCGAGGCGATCTTCATCGCCGTCTACGTGTACGGCTGGGGCCGCCTGTCCCCACGCGCCCACCTGCTGTCCGGGCTGCCCATGGTCGCCTCGGGCATCACGGGGTCGTTGACGGTCATCGCGGTCAACGCCTGGATGCAGAACCCGACCGGCTTTCGCCTGACCCCGGAAGGCGACGTCGTCGACGTGCGGCCCGTGGAGGCGCTGTTCGGCAACCCGTACCTCTGGCCCGAGCTGACCCACATGTACCTCGCCGCCTAC
>JALYMV010000310.1 GCA_030773575.1 Actinomycetota bacterium | reverse complement strand
GCCGCGAGCTCCTCCGCCGCGACCGCCTCCGGCGCCAGGGCGACGTCCGGCGCCAGCCGCGCGCGCAGCGCCTCGATCTCTTCGAGATCCGCCGCCCACGCCCCCAGCAGCTCCCCGCCGAAGCGGATCGCGTGCTTGACGGCGTGGAAGCCCTCGAGCACGACGAGCGCCGGCTCGCGGCGCGCCGCCGCGACGTCGGCGAGCTCCACGGGCTACGCCGGCAGGGCGACGCCCGAGCGGATCGTCTCGGCGACCGCCTCCGGGTCGTCGGAGAACGGGATGTGGCCCGCGCCGAGCGTCAGGTGGCGGGCCCACGGGAGCTCCGCCCTCGCGCGGCGCGCCTGCGGCCCGTAGAGCAGCAGGCGGTCGCGGTTGCCCCAGGCGATGGTGACCGGGACGCCCCGCAGGTCGTCCCCGTTCTCGAACCGGTACGAGTCGAAGGCCTTGAGCGCCGGGTTGAAGGACGGTGACGCCCACGCGTTCTCGAGCGACGCCTGGGCGTCGTCGGCCGGGAGCCGGGCCGGGTACGCGTAGAGCTGCGCCAGCAGCGCGGCGCGCCCCGGTGCCGTGGCCGCGAGCGCCTTGATCGCCGGCTGCAACACGCGCGGCATGTTGGCGGTCATCCCGAGGGAGGCCTGGCAGTACTTCCGTTCCGCGTCGGTCCAGAACCCCGCCGGCGAGAACGCGATCACGGACTCGACCGCCCGCCGCCGCGCGAGCTCGAGACCGATCGCCCCGCCCATCGAGTTGCCGGCGACGTGCGGGTGGCCGAGGCCCTCCTCCGCGAAGAAGCGCGCGAACGCGTCCGCATAGGCCGGGATCGTCGGCTCGATCCCCGGCGGGAGCGGCTCGGAGCGGCCGAAGCCGGGGGAGTCGCAGGCGATGACGTCGAACTCGCCCGCCAGCCGGTCGATGACCGGCCGCCACGCCTGCCAGTGGTGGCCGACCCCGTGGATGAGGACGAGCGGCTCCCCCCACCCCTCTCGGTGGAAGTTCACGCCGCCGCCCCCGCCGCCGCCCCCGCCGCCGCAGCCACCCGCCCGCGGATCAGGTCCGCGGCGCGCTCGGCGACCATGATCGCCGGGGCGTTCGTGTTGCCCCCCGGGATGACCGGGAAGACCGACGCGTCGACGACGCGCAGCCCGTCGACGCCGTGGACGCGCAGCGAGGAGTCGACCACCGCGTCGTCGCCGTCGTCGCTCATCCGGCAGGTCCCGACCGGGTGGTAGATGAGCATCAGCCGCCGGCGCAGGTCGGCCTCGAGGTCGGCCCGGTCGCTCACGGCGGCCCCCGGCTTGAGCTCCTTGATGACGACGTCGCGCAGCGGCGACTGGGCCGCGATCTCCCGCGCGAGGATCATCCCGTCGACCAGCGAACGCACGTCGTCGGGCTCCGACAGCGAGTTCGTGAGGATCCGCGGCTTGTCCTTCGGATCGGCGGAGCGCAGCCACACCTTCCCGCGCGCCTGCGGGGAGACGAGCACGGGCGCGATGACCGCGCAGTGGCCGTCGTACTCCTCGGCGCCGTGGTCCTCGTAGTAGGCGGCGCCCATGTGGAACTGGATGTCGGCCGCGGGCAGGCCGGGGCGCGTGCGGACGAACGCGCAGACCTCCGCGACGCTCGAGCTCAGCGGGCCCGTGCGGCGCAGCACCCACTCGGCGAGACGCTTGGGCGAGTCGGCGCCGTAGAGCGTGTCGGTGTCGGAGATCTCCCAGATCAGCGTCACGAACGGGTGGTCCTGGAGGTTGCGCCCGACGCCCGGCAGGTCGTGGCGGACCTCGACGCCGACCGCGCGCAGGTCATCGGCCGCGCCGATCCCGCTGAGCTGGAGGAGCTGAGGCGAGCCGATGGCGCCCGCGCAGAGGATGACCTCGCGCTCGGCGCGGATCGTCTCCTCGCGGCCGAAGCGACCGCCGACGCGGACGCCGATCGCCCGCGTCCCCTCGAGCTCGATCCCGCGGACCTGGGCGCCCGTACGGATCTCGAGGTTCGGGCGCCCCTTGACCGGCTTGAGGAAGGCGTCGGCCGCGCTGAAGCGCGCGCCGCCCTGCTGGTTGACCTGGAACATCGAGACGCCGTCCTGCTCCGGCCCGTTGTAGTCGTCGATCCGCGGGATCCCCGCCGCGACGCTCGCGTCGAGCAGCCGCCGGTCCACGCTCGCGCGCGGCGAGCGCTGCTCGGAGACCTTCAGCGGGCCGCCGGCGCCGTGGAACTCCGAGGCGCCGCGCGCGTTGTCCTCGGACTTCAGGAAGTACGGGAGCAGGTCGTCCCAGCCCCACCCCCGGGCGCCCTGCTTCTCCCACAGGTCGTAGTCGAGCGGCCGCCCGCGGACGTAGAGCATCGCGTTCATCGAGCTCGATCCGCCGAGGCTCTTGCCGCGCGGGATGTAGAGCGAGCGGCCGTCGACCTCCGGCTCGGGCTCCGTGGCGTAGTCCCAATCGAGCTTGGTGTGGAACTGCTTGGCGAAGGCCGCCGGGATCTTGATGTTGGGGCTGCGGTCAGGCCCGCCGGCCTCGAGCAGCAGCACCCGCGTGCCGGGGTCCTCGGAGAGGCGGTTGGCGAGGACGCAGCCGGCCGAGCCGGCTCCCACGATCACGTAGTCGGCGGAGCTCATCGGGTCCCTTTCGGTTCGTGCATGACGTAGTCGCCGGGATCGAAGGACTCGAGCCGGCGGCGGAAGTTGAAGGTGAAGTCGGGCCACATGGTGGAGTTGCGCCCCGTGGCGTCGAGGTACCAGCTCGCACAGCCGCCCGTGTTCCAGACCGTCGCGCCCAGGCGCGCTTGGAGCTCCTCGTTGTAGGCGTCCTGCACCTCGGGGCGGACCTCGAGGGCGGCCGCCCCACGTTCGCGCGCCGCGCGGATCGCCTCGAGCGCGTAGCCGATCTGGCACTCGAGCATGTAGACCATCGACGAGTGCCCGAGGCCCGTGTTCGGCCCGTAGAGCAGGAACAGGTTGGGGAAGCCGGCCACCGCTGTGCCGAGATACGCGCGCGGGCTGCCGCTCCAGACCTCGGAGAGCAGCTGCCCGGTCGCGCCCCGCAGCCGGTGGGCGATCGGCGGGTCGGTGGGGGTGAACCCGGTGGCGAGGATGATCGAGTCGATCTCGCGCTCCGTGCCGTCGGCGGTGACCACCGCGCGCTCGGTCACCTCCCGGATCAGGTCCGTGACGAGCTCGACGTGCGGCGCGGTGAGCATCGGATACCACTCGTTGGAGAGCAGGATCCGCTTGCACCCGATCTGGTAGTCCGGCACGAGCCGCGCGCGCAGCGCCGGGTCGGGCACCTGCGCGCGCAGCAGCGCCCTCGCGGTGAGCTCCGGCATCTTGAGCAGGCGCGGCGCGCGGACCATCCCGGCCGCGAGGCTCTCGCGCACCGCGTAGACGCCGCGGCGCGCGAGCCGCTGCAGGGGCGGGAACGCCCGGTAGAGCCCCCGCAGGACCGGCCCGATCGCCCGGTCGGGATGCGGGATGATCCACGGCGGCGTGCGCTGGAAGACGTGCATGCGCGCGAGCCGCGGCGCGATCCGCGGGCCGATCTGGATGGCGGTCGCGCCCGTCCCGATCAGCGCCACCCGCTCGCCGGTCAGGTCGTGCTCGTGGTCCCAGGTCGCGGTGTGGAAGACCGTCCCGGCGAAGGAGTCGAGGCCCGGCACGAGGGGCACCGACGGCTCGCTGAGCAGCCCGGGCGCGGCGACGAGGACGCGTGCGCGCAGCGTCCCCCGCGTGGTCTCGATCCGCCAGCGCCCCTCCTCCGCCTGCCACGCCGCCTCGAGCATCTCGCAGCCGAGGTGGGTGCGGCCGAGGACGCCGAAGCGGCGCGCGCAGTCGCGCAGGTAGGCGTGGATCTGTGGCTGCTCGGGATAGGAGTGCGTCCAGTCGGCCTTGCGGGCGAAGGAGAACGAGTAGAGGTTCGACGGCACGTCGCACTGGCAGCCCGGGTAGGTGTTGGCGAACCACGTCCCGCCCACGTCGGGCGCCCGCTCGAGCACGGCGAAGTCCTCGATCCCCTCCTGCTTCAGGCGGATCGCCATGCCGAGGCCGCCGAACCCCGCGCCGACGATCGCCACCTCGACCTCCGTCGGCAGGGCCGGCGCGCCCCCCTCCGCCGGCCCGGGGTGCGGGCCCGCGTCGAGCACGGCTCCGCGTGTCGCGGGCTCGTCAGGCGCGGTCGCCGTCTGCTGCACTGCTGCCTCCCCCTGCCGGCTGGACGTGCCCGGTCACTTCCCCGAGCGACACCGTGTCAATCCCGTCCCGCCCGGCGCGGCCGCGCAGGGTCACCGTGTCGCCGTCCTCGAGGAACGTACGTTCGCCGCGCGCGGTCGCGATGGCGTCGCGCCCGCCCCAGCTCAGCTCGATCAGCGAGCCGTAGCTGCCGGGCTCCGGCCCCGAGATCGTTCCCGAGGCGAAGAGGTCGCCCGCGCGGAGCGTCGCGCCGTTGGAGGTGGCGTGGGCGACCATCTGCTCGAAGCCCCAGTAGAGGTGCCGCGCGTTCGTGCGGCTGACCACGGTGTCGTTGAGCACGACCTCGAGCTCGACGTCGAGCACGCGCGGCTCCTCGACCCGGAGGTGCTCGAGCGGCGCGGGCTCCTGCGGCGGCCCGTCCTCGCGGAAGGGGGCGAGCGCCGCGTAGGGGATCACCCAGGGCGAGATCGAGGTGGCGAAGGACTTGCCGAGGAACGGCCCCAGCGGCTGGTACTCCCACCGCTGGATCGCCCGCGCGCTCCAGTCGTTGACGAGCACGACGCCGAAGATGTGGTCGGCAGCGTCGCCCGCCGCGACCGGCGTCGCCGGCCCGGGCCCGTCCCCGGTGACGAAGCCGAGCTCGAGCTCGATGTCCAGGCGCGGCTCGGGGCCGAAGGAGGGCGCACCGCCGGGCTCGGCGGGCGGGCGCTGGCCGAGCGGGCGGCGGATCGGCGTGCCGCTCGCGACCACCGTCCCCGCGCGCCCGTGGTAGCCGACGGGCAGGTGGCGCCAGTTGGGCAGCAGCGGGTTTGAGTCCGGGCGGAACATCCGGCCGAGGTTGGAGGCATGCTCGATCGACGCGTAGAAGTCGACGTAGTCGCCGACCTCGATCGGCAGCAGGATCTCGAGCTGCTCGAGCGGCGTGGCCGCTTCCTCGTGGCGGCCCTCGCGCACCGCGGCGGCGACCTGCTCGCGCACGGAGGTCCAGCCGTCCTGGCCGAGGGCGATCAGCGGGTTGAGCACCGGCGCGTCGAGGACGCCGGCCGGGACGTCGAGGCCGAGCGCGCGCAGGTCGATCGCCGCGTCGCCGAGCCGCGCCGCGGGCCGCGGCGCCTCCC
>JALYMV010000309.1 GCA_030773575.1 Actinomycetota bacterium | reverse complement strand
CGGCTGCCGCGGTCGCGCCCGCCGTCGCGCCGGTGCCCGCTTCCCGCGCCGCGCCCTCGTCGCCGGTCGTCCTCTCATCCGTCGTCGCCATCAGGACAGCCCCTTCCAGTACGCCTTCTCCTCGCCGTGCGCCATGCCGACGATCAGCCCGACGATCAGCCCGAAGGCCCCCGCCAGCAGCGTCGCCACCGTGGTGCCCACCGCCGCGCCGGTGACGCCGCCGCCGGCGCCGACCCCCGTCGCGGTCGCCATGGTCCGCTCTTCGGTTGCCATGCCTGCTCCTCCCTTGTCGCTTGAGCACCCGCGCTACCCGCCCTCGGCCCGAAGCACCGGCGTACGGGTCCGCCGGGTCAGGAGCCCGACCGCTCGATGAGCTCGACGCGGTAGCCGTCCGGGTCGCGGATGCAGCCATCGGCTCTCAGCCGCCGCAACTGGCCCGGTGAATCCGCGCGGGGCGCAGCAGCTTCGACGCGACCCAGACGAGCGCCAGCGCGGCCAGTACCCATGGGACCCCCAACAGCAGATAGACGAACACCGGACTATCCACATAGCCGCCCGGAAAGAGCGGGCTGAGCGCGTCCCATGCCCGTGCGACGCAGACGATGGCCGCAAGCAGAGCCGCCAGCGCGATTACGATCCGTACTGCCTTCACGCGAGGTTCTTACCCGCCCGGTATGTCCTTGGCGCCATCGCGCGACCTAAGACGGCCGCTCAATTATCTCGATTCTGTAGCCGTCCGGGTCGCGCACGAAGCAGATCCGCGACCCGCCCTCGCGGATCCGGTACGGCGGCCTCTCGGGCTCGATGCCCTTGCCGGCGAGCCGCTCGAGCGTGGCGTCGAGGTCCTCCACCGTGAGCGCGATGTGGTTGTAGCCCGTGCCCAGGTCGTACTCCGTCACGCCGAAGTTGTGGGTCAGCTCGAGCCGGTCGCCGTCGCCCGGCAGGCCCATGAAGACGTTGATCGCCTCGTCGCGGATCGGCAGCCGCCGGCGCTCCTCGAAGCCGAGCGCCTCGTAGAAGGCGACGGAGCGGTCGATGTCGCCGATCCGGTAGCAGGTGTGGATGAGCTCCATCGCGGTCGGAGGTTAGCCTCCGGCCATGATCCTCGAGCGCTCCATGTCCGGGCAGTGGCTGTCGAACACCTACCTGGTGGCGGCCGGGCCGGGCGCCGACGCGTTCTTCGTCGACGCCGGCGGGCCGGTCGGCCCGCTGCTCGAGAAGGCCGACGAGCACGGGCTGCGCCCGACGCACGTCCTGCTCACCCACCACCACTTCGACCACGTGGCCGAGCTCGCCGCCCTCAAGGAGCGCTTCGAGGGGATCGAGGTGCTCATCCACCCGGCCGAGCGCGAGCTCGTCGAGGGGGCCACGGGCGAGCTCTCGCCGGAGGAGGAGCTCGAGATCGGCGGGCTGAGCGTGCGCGCGCTCCACACCCCGGGCCACACCCTCGGGATGCTCTCGCTGCTCGTCGGCGGCACGGACGTCTTCACGGGCGACACGCTGTTTCGCAACTCGGTCGGCGGGGTGCGGGCGCCCGGCCACACGACCTACGCAGACCTCAAGCGCTCGATCATGGAGGTGCTGCTGGCGCTGCCGCCCGAGACGGCGATCCGCCCGGGCCACACCGAGGCGACGACGGTGGCCGAGGAGCTCGAGACCAACCCCTTCGTGCGGGTCTGGCGGGGCGCGGATCCCGAGGGCTCCGAGCCCTGCGCGGCGCTGGGCGAGCCGGCGACGCTCGTGCTCCTCGGCGACGACTACGACGGCGGCCACAAGGCCTGGGTCCGCTGGCCCGACGGCGCCGACGACATCGTCCCGGGCTCGCAGGTGCAGCGCGCTTAGCCGACTCCCACGCCGATGTCCGCGCGTGCCCCGGCTAGGAAGCCACCCCTGCGCCGTAGGATCCGCGCGTGCCCGGCGACCGGATCCCGACCTCGCGCGTCGCCCGCACCGCCCGCGTCTCCCGGCTCGCGGCCGGCCAGGCCGCGCGCAACCTGGGGACGAAGACCGCGAACCTCACGCGGTCGGAGGACGAGCGCCGCCGCGCCGCCGAGCGGCGCAACCTCGAGGCCGCCGAGCAGATCGTCGCGGTGCTCGGGACGATGAAGGGCGCGGCGATGAAGCTGGGGCAGATGCTGAGCTTCCTCGACGTCGGCCTCGTCCCCGAGGAGTCGCGCGAGGAGTTCCAGCGCAAGCTCGGCGCCCTGCGCGACGCCGCGCCGAAGGTCCGCTTCGCCGACATGCGCAAGGTGATCGAGTCGGAGATCGGCGAGCCGCTGCGCGACGTGTTCGAGTCCTTCGACGAGACGCCGATCGCCGCCGCCTCGATCGGCCAGGTCTACCGCGCGACGCTGCCCGATGGGCGGGACGTCGCCGTGAAGGTGCAGTACCCGGGCGTCGCACAGGCGGTCCGGGCCGACATGCAGAACCTCGGGATGATCCTGCGGGTGATGAAGACGGTGGCGCCGGGCCTCGACGTCCGCTCGACCGCCGAGGAGATCCGCGGCCGCATCGGCGACGAGCTCGACTACGAGCTCGAGGCCCAGAACCAGCGCGCGCTCGCGCGGCTGCACCGCGGCCACCCGTTCATCGTCATCCCGGGCGTCGTCTCCTCGCTCTCGCGCGAGAAGGTCCTCGTCACCGAGCTCGTCCGGGGCCAGGGCTTCGACGCGATCAAGGCGATGGACCAGGCCACGCGCGACCGCGTCGGCGAGATCGTCTTCCGCTTCTTCTTCGGGTGCATGTACCGCCACCGCCAGTTCTCGGGCGACCCGCACCCCGGGAACTTCATGCTGCTCGCCGACGGGCGGGTCGCGTTCCTGGACTTCGGGCTCTTCAAGGTCATGCCGCGCGAGCTGATCGAGCTCGAGCTCGCGTGCCAGCGGCTCGGGGCCGAGGGCGACGCCGAGGGGCTCCACCGCCTGTGGGCGGAGACCGGCTTCCTCAGGCATCCCGACCGCTTCACGCCCGAGCAGGTGCTCGGCCAGTTCCGCGACGCGACGTGGTGGTACCTCGAGGACGGCGAGCTCTGCCTCGAGCCCGAGATCGCGACCCAGGTGATGATCGACATGTCCGACCCGCGCTCGGAGCACTTCGGCACCGCGCGCCAGGAGACGCTGCCGCCCGACCACATCTTCGGCCGCCGCGTCGAGATGCTCACGCTCGCGGTGCTCGGCCAGCTCGGGGCGTGCGGCAACTGGCACCGCGTCGCGCGCGAGTGGATGTACGGCGAGCCTCCCGTGACCGAGCTGGGGCGTGCCGAAGCGGCCTTCTACGGCTGAGCGCCGGGCGGCCTGGGCGCGGCTGGGCGCGACCGCGCTGGCGGTCGCGCTGGCGTTCGCGCTCGCGCTGGCGCTGATCGGGCGGGACGCGGACGAGCTGCGGCGGACCGTCGACGGCTTCGGCGGTTGGGCGCCCGCCGGCTTCGTCGCGCTGGGGGTCGGGTTGACCTGCGCCTTCTTCCCGTTCCCGGTCATCGCAGCGGCGAGCGGCGTGCTGTTCGGCGTGGCGTCCGGGACGGCGCTCTCGGTGGTCGCGGGGACCCTCGGCG
>JALYMV010000308.1 GCA_030773575.1 Actinomycetota bacterium | reverse complement strand
GCCCCCGCCCGCGCCCGCGCCGACGCCCACGCCCGCCGCGAGCGTGACGAGGAGGAGGCGGACCGCGCGGCGCACGCGCCGGAGCGTAACCGGATTACTGGTCGACCCGCAGGATCGTTCCGTAGACGAGGCAGAATGCCGCGGCCTGGCCGCGGCCGTCCTGGCGGACGGTCCCGCTGATCAGCAGGTTCGTCGAGCCCCGCTGGATCTGGTACTCGAACGTGTTGGACCCGCCGACGGTCAGCGTCGACACCGTGCCGGGCGCCAGCGGCTGGATGATCGCGTTCTCATTGCCCTTGCGCTGGGTGAGGTTGATCGTCGCGCCCGACGTGTTGGAGAAGGTCACCGTGGAGATCGGGTCCTCGATCCCCGGCCGCGGGCTCTGGTCGGCGCAGTTCGCCGTCAGCGTCCCGACGCCGGCGGCGCCGCCGAACACCTCCTGGACGCCCGTGGCGTTGTCGGCCACCTCGAAGGCCCGGCCGAAGGCCTGGGTGGTGGGCACGTCGGCGAGGAACTTCGCCGGGATCCTGCCCTTGTCGGGCCCCTTGCGGTTGGTGGCCACGACGTCGCCGGCCGCCTTGCGCAGGCTGGAGCCCGAGGAGACCGCGTCCTTGCCGTCGACCTTGCCCGCGTTGCGGGCGAACGACACGGCGGCGACGCTCGTGCCCCCGAGCGAGACGAACAGCGCGATCGATGCGACGACCATCGCGGGCGACGGTCTCGAGAGCCTGACCTTCATGATCCCTCCTGTGTTGACCTCCCGACGGCCCCTGCAACCCGCCCTGACATCAAAAGGAGCGCCCGCCGGTGCCTGAGCGAACGT
The DNA here is from genome assembly GCA_030773575.1 of Actinomycetota bacterium. Classification (GTDB taxonomy): domain Bacteria; phylum Actinomycetota; class Thermoleophilia; order Solirubrobacterales; family Solirubrobacteraceae; genus JACCYI01. The sequence continues at coordinate 2,669 of JALYMV010000308.1, read as the reverse complement.
GGGGCCCGTCGACCCGTGCCATCCACGCCGGCCTGCCGCCGGCCCAGCAGGGCGAGCCCCTGCTGGCCGGTCCCGTGCTCGCCGCGCCGTACCACCTGAGCGGGGAGATCGACGCCGCGCCCTACGGCTACACGCGCGACGGCAACCCCACCTGGACGGCCCTCGAGGCGGCGCTCGGCGCTCTCGAGGGCGGGGAGACCGTGTGCTTCGCCTCGGGCATGGCGGCCCTGACCGCCGTCGTGCTGGGGCGCCTGCGGCCGGGTGATCGCCTCGTGGCGCCGGGCGACGGCTATCCCGGCATCCGCAAGCTCGCGTCCGAGCGCCTGCAGCCGGCCGGGATCCGCGTCGACCTGGTCCCGACCGACACGGAGCAGATCGTCACCGCCGCGCGCGGGGCCGCGCTCGTCTGGGTCGAGACGCCGGCGAATCCGCGGCTGGACGTCTGCGACCTGGAGGCGGTCGCGGCGGCCGTCCGCGCCGAGGGCGCGCTGCTGGGCGTCGACAACACGGTCGCCACGCCGCTCGGGCAGCGCCCGCTGGACTTCGGCGCGCACTTCTCGATGTGCGCGGGCACCAAGAGCCTGGCGGGGCACTCGGACCTCCTGCTCGGCTCGGTCGCCGTCCGCGACGGCGCGCTGGCCGCCGACCTGCGCGCGTGGCGCAGCCAGACCGGCGCGATCCCGAGCCCGTTCGAGGCCTGGCTCGCGCATCGCTCGCTCGCGACGCTCGAGCTGCGGCTGGCGCGCCAGAGCCAGAACGCGCTCGCGCTCGCCGGCCGGCTGGCGGACCGCGACGGCGTCGCGGACGTCCGCCATCCCTCCCAGCACGAGATCGCCTTCCGCCAGATGGGCCACTTCGGCCCGCTGGTCGGCTTCACGCTCGCGAGCGCCGCCGCCGCTCAGGCGTTCCTGTCGCGAGCCGAGCTCGTCGTCGAGGCGACGAGCTTCGGCGGCGTCCATACGACGGCGGAGCGCCGCGCCCGCTGGGGCACCGACGCGGTGGCAGAGGGCTTCGTGCGGCTCTCGGCGGGCTGTGAGGACACCGCCGACCTGATCGCCGACGTCGAGCAGGCGCTCGACGGCTAGGGCGCGCGGCTCGCCGTCGGCCTGACCGGTGCCCCTCGGCGGAGGTCGACGGCGGCCGGGTGAGGGGGGTGGCGGGTCGGAAGGGTGAGCGAGAGCGCGAACCGCATGGCATTGGCCCCGGTTTCCGGTGGTGATCCCATGCAGTTCGCCGACATGACCCGGTTCGAGGCGTCGCGCCGGGCGCACCGCCTCCCGCGACCCGGGCTTCGATCGTCGCCCCGAGCTCGGCCTCCGGCGCCGCGTTCGAGAGGACGACGTTGCCGCTCTGCCCGAGAGGCCGGACGTCCTCGCACCCCATCCCGGCGAGCAGCCCGCGCAGCTCGCCCATCGCGACCCGGTTGCGGGTGCCGGCGTTGATGCCGCGGAGGAGCGCGATCCGCCGGCCCATGGTCGGCGCACAGCGTACGCCGCGGGGGCGAAGCCGTCCTGGCCGGCGCCTAGGGTGAGCGATCCCATGGCGCGCGCGACGACCCTCTTCACGTGCTCGGCGTGCGCCCACTCGGAGCCCAAGTGGCACGGCCGCTGCCCGGGCTGCGCCGAGTGGAACACGCTGGTCGAGGAGGCACGGCCGGTGGCGTCCCCGGCCGGGCGACTTTCCGCGGGCGGCCGGGCGGCGCGACCCGTCGCCCTCGCCGACGTCCGCGCGGAGGCGGTGGCGCGGCTGCACACGCAGATCGGGGAGCTCGACCGCGTGCTCGGCGGCGGCCTCGTCCCCGGCTCGCTCGTCCTGCTCGGCGGCTCGCCGGGGATCGGCAAGTCGACGCTGACCTCCATGGCGCTCGGCAACCTGGCGGGCGCCGGCCGGGGGATCCTCTACGTCTCGGGCGAGGAGTCGGCCGCCCAGATCAAGCTGCGCGCCGAGCGCCTGCCGGGCGCCGCGCTCCAGGTGCCCGTCCTCGCCGAGACCGACCTCGACACGGTCCTCGCGACCCTCGAGGCCGAGCGGCCCGAGGTCGCGGTCATCGACTCGGTGCAGACGCTGGTGGCGGGCGAGCTGACGGGCGCCGCGGGCTCGGTCGGCCAGGTCCGCGAGGTCGCCGACCGCCTGACCCGCCTCGCCAAGGCGCGGGGAATCGCCACGATCCTCGTCGGCCACGTCACCAAGGAGGGCGCGCTCGCCGGCCCGCGGGTGCTCGAGCACCTCGTGGACTGCGTCCTGCAGTTCGAGGGGGAGCGGGAGCGGACCTACCGCACCCTAAGGGCGCTCAAGAACCGCTTCGGCTCCACGAACGAGGTCGGGGTCTTCGAGATGCGCCAGGGCGGCCTCGTCGAGGTCGCCGACGCGTCGGCGCGCTTCGTGGGAGAGGCGACGCGCGCGCCCGGCAGCGTGGTCCTCGCCGCGATGGAGGGCTCACGGCCGCTGCTCGTCGAGGTGCAGGCGCTCGTCTCGCCGTCGGAGATCGTCCCGCCGCGGCGGATGTGCACCGGGATCGACCGCAACCGCCTCGCGCTGGTGCTCGCCGTCCTTGGCCGCCACGCCGGCATCGGGGCCGGCACCGCGGACGTCTTCGTCAACGTCGCGGGCGGCGTGCGCGTCGACGAGCCGGGCGCCGACCTCGCCGTCGCGCTGGCCGTGGCCAGCGC
>JALYMV010000307.1 GCA_030773575.1 Actinomycetota bacterium | reverse complement strand
CGAGCCGCCCGAGCGCTACGACGCGGTCGTGGCCACGGTGCCCAGCGACGTCTTCACCCGCATGCTCGACCCCGGGCTCGCCGCGCGGATCGGCCCGGACTACCTCGCCCGGCTCGACGAAGTCGAGTACCACACGGCGCTCTGCCTGCTGCTCGAGCTCGACCGCCCGTTCGGCGCCCACTACTGGACGAACGTGGCGGACCGCTCGCTGCCGTTCGTCGGGGTCATCGAGCACACGAACTTCGTCGAGCCCGAGCGCTACGGCGGCCGGCGGTTCCTCTACGTGGCCAACTACCTCGCGCCGGGGGACGAGCTGCTCGGCCTCTCCCCCGAGGCGCTCATCGAGCGCTACGCCCCGGGCCTGCGCAAGATGAACCCGGCCTTCGACCCGTCGTGGATCCGGGAGCGCTGGCTGTTCCGCGAGCCGGCCGCCCAGCCGATCGTCACGGTCGGGTATCCCGACCGCATCCCGCCGCTCCAGACGGGCGTCGCGAACCTCGTGCTCGCCAACACGACGCAGATCTATCCCGAGGACCGGGGGACGAACTACGCGGTCCGGCTCGGCGGGCAGGCGGCGGATAGCCTGCTCGGCCGATGAGGGTCATCCCCACCCGGCTCGAGGGCCCGGTCCTGCTCGCACCGGAGGTCCACGGCGACGAGCGCGGCTTCTTCGTCGAGACCTGGCGGGAGGACGCCTGGGCGGAGCTCGGGATCGACGCGCGCTTCGTCCAGGACAACCACTCGCGCTCGCGCCGCGGCACGGTCCGCGGCATCCACTTCCAGACGTCGCCCGGCCAGGCCAAGCTCGTGCGCGTCGCCCACGGGCGCGTGTGGGACGTCGTCGTCGACCTGCGACGCGGCTCGCCCAACTTCGGCGAGTGGGAGGGCGTCGAGCTCGACGACGCCGGCGGCCAGCAGCTGTGGATCCCCGTCGGGTTCGGCCACGGCTTCTGCGTCCTCTCCGAGACGGCGGACTTCGTCTACCGCTGCACGAGCTACTACGACCCGGCCACCGAGGCCGGCTTCGCCTACGACGACCCGGCGGTCGGCATCGAGTGGCCCGCCGGAGGGCTCGAGCTCGTGGTCTCCGAGCGCGACCGGTCCGCACCGGCGCTGGCGGAGATCGCCGCCGACCTGCCGTTCTAGTCCGCGCGCCCGTCGCCGGCCGCCTCGAGCCGCAGGCGCGCGTTCTCGGCGTCGAGCTCCCCGAGGCGCTCCTGCAGGTCGGCGATCACGAGATCCGCCCGCAGCGGGCCGGCGCCCGGCGCGGCGCCCTGCAGCCGCTCGAGCTCCTCGGCGTGCCGGCGGCGCTCGCGCTCGAGCGCGGCGCGCAGCTCGGCCAGCTCCCCGACGAGCCGCGGATCGATGGGCTGGGGGCGCTCGAGCTCGGCGCGGAGCTGCTCGACCTCCCCCTCCAGCCGGGCGGCCGCGCGGGCCAGGCTGTTCTCGCGCTGATAGGCGAGCAGCGGGTCGATCTCCGCGCCCGGCGCCGTGACCTCGAGGTCGTGGGCGGCCTCCGTCCCGAACCACCGCACGTGCTCGTGGATCAAGCCGACCTCGAGCCGGTAGCGCCCAGGCTCCGGCGGCACGTTGACGGCGAGGTGGTGGCGGGCCTCCATGCCGGGCAAGATCGTCTCCAGGAACGCGTTGCGCCCCTCGAAGGCCACGCCTGGATCGCCGGCCTTGCGCCAGCGGTAGCCGAGCCGGATGGGGCGCTCGGGGCGGTCGCCGGCCGGCCAGCGCTCGTCGCCCAGGTTGCGGACCACGACGAGGAGGTGGTGCAGGATCCCCGCGCGGACGCTGAACGGCGGATCCGGCATCACCACCTCGCCCGCGTGCGCCTCCGGGTTGACCGGCCGCATGAGGATCGGGACGCGGACCTCGTCGGCGCCCACATACTCGACCGGCGCGAGCTCCTCGTCGCCGGCGGCCCTTTCCGGCGCGCCGTCGAGCAGCGCCCGGATCGCCGGCGCGTCCTCGGACGGGACCCGCACGGTCACGAGGTCCTCGCCCGCCTCGGGGTAGTACGGCGCGTTGACCGACATCCCGGCGAAGACCAGCCCCGGGTTGTCCTCCTCGTGGAGCAGGACCTTCCTGCGCCGCGACTCGGCGTCGCGGGCGACGAGGTCGAGGTGGTAGAAGGGGGCGTCGACCATCCGCGACTCGCCGATCGCCGTCTCGTCGGAATGGCGGGGGCCCGTGTAGGAGACGAGCCCGTGGATCGTGCGCGTGAGCCGTGGGATGTACTCGATCGACCACGGCGGCTCGTCGAGCAGCGTGCCGGCGTCGGGCCACACCCAGCGGCGCCGGAGGCGGTACTGGCTCAGGCGCCGGTCGGCGAGCAGCTCGGGGAGCGCGTCGAGCAGGGCGAGGCTGGGCACCTCGTCGTCGTCGAGCCGCATGACCCAGTCGGCCGACGCCTGCTCGAAGAGCCAGCCCCACAGGCTGGCGCTCGACGGGCGGTCCTGGCTGAAGGAGATTCGCCGGTCGGCGAGGTCCCGGCAGATCTCGAGCGTGTCGCGCCCGGCGCCGGCGTCGACGGCGAGGACGATCTCATCGACGTGCGGGCGGACGATCTCGAGCAGCGCGCGCGTGCGGCCCGACGGCCCGGCGCTCGCCACGCAGAACGACAGGGTGGGAGGGGGTCGGCGAAACGGCCGTCGCGCCACGGCGGCGCACGATACCGGGCGCCGCGCGGGGCTCCTGCTCCCCGGCTAGTGCCGGTCCACGTAAGTACGCGCGGTCGCCCGGGGGTCGTCGGCGCCGGCTGACGCCGCACGGTGATCCGGGAGTGTGCCTCAGGCACATGACCGGTCAGCGGGTGGCGTTCAGGCGGTGA
>JALYMV010000306.1 GCA_030773575.1 Actinomycetota bacterium | reverse complement strand
CGCTCGTGGAGGCAGTCGGCGGCCGCCTCGGGTGAGTCGTGGCACCAGCAGTTCTCGTCGCACTCGCCGTGCGAGGCGCCCGTCAGGCCGGCGAACTCGTCGGCGAACGTGCGCTTGCCGGCGTCCTCGCCCGCGGCGGTCAGGGCATGGCCCTCGCCGACGCGCTCCAGGTACCCCTCGGCCGTGAACCGCTCGAGGTATGGACTGAGCGTGGCGACGGGGACGGCGAGGAAGCGGCCGAGCACCTCGGCGGTGGGCGCCGGATCGATGCCCTCCGCACGCAGCCAGTACATGGCCTGGAGGACCTCCTCGCGGGCTCGCAGGGCGTCGAGCTCGCTCATCCGGCCTTCACCATCCGGTGCGCCAGCTCGTCGATCGCGGAGACGAAGTCCGAGTCGGGCGCGTAGTCCAGGGGAGCGACGCCCTCCCGCTCGGCTCCGGTCATCGCCGGATCGAACGGGACGACGCCCGCGAGCTCGAGATCGTGGAGGTCGGCGAACTCGCGCACCGCGGCCAGGTCGGCGTCGTCACGGATCTTGTTCGCGATGAGCGATACCCGCTCGAGGCCGAGGTCGCGAGCCAGGACCGCCATCCGCCGCCCGGTCTCGAGCGACTTGAAGTACGGCTCGACGACCGCGACGAGCGCGTCGGCATAGCGCGCTGTGCCGCGCGAGAGGTGCTCCGGCGATGCCTCCGTGTCGAGGATGCAGACCTCGTCGGGGGCGTTCGCTGCAACTTCGATGACGCTACGGACCGTAGCGTGCATGGAGCACAGTCACCCCGCGCCCGCGTGCTGCGGGTGGGCCATCACCAGCAGCGTCACGCCGTCGGGGCCGGTCAGCGAGTGGTTGGCGACCACCTCGTCGAGGGTCTGGGTGAGCGTCGCGCCGCCGCCCTCGGTGCGCTGCACGAGCCCGCGGGGCAGCGTCGGCTGGTCGTTGAAGCGCTCCGTGGGGATGCCCAGAGTGAGCGCGAGATTGGGGTTCGAGTCCGCGTCGATGGCAAGCACCCGGTGGCCCGAGCGGGCCAGCAGACGCGCCATCGTCCCCGAGATCGACGTCTTGCCGGATCCGCCCTTGCCGGCGACTGCGAGTTTCATCGCGCCGGAGGCTACCTGCCCCGGTGTATGTTTGCGACACCTATGTGGCGTTGGTCCATCGCATGACAGTCGCCCTGATGCGCTCGGCGGCCACGTCCACCGCCCGCGCGACCGGCGGGGTCAGTCCCTGGCCGAGGCCGTCGGCGTCCAGCGGCTGGCACCCGACGAGCAGCACGCGCTCCGGCAGGCAGTCCATGCGCCTGGCCATGGCGAGCACCTGGTCGGGATTCGCGAGGTGCATGTCGGGCACCGCCGACGGCTCGCCGATCTCCGGCTCGATCTCAAAGAGCGTGCCGGGAGCGGCGTCGCGCGCCACCGCGTCGACCACGATGAGGCCGTCGCACCCGCGCATGAGCTCCTGCAGCAGGGCGATGCCCCCGATCCCCGTCTCGAGCACCTCCGTGCCGTCGGGGAGCCCGGTCAGACGCTCGGCCACCGCATACCCGAACCCGTCGTCGCGGCGGAGCACGTTGCCGACGCAGGCGACGATGATCCGCGGCGTCGCGCTCAAGGAAGGGAAGCTACAGACCCATGTCCGGACTCGATGAGCTGCTCGACGAGCTCGAAGGGCTGCTCCTCGAGGTGGAGGGGCTCGAGGAGCCCGCGCGCGGGCGCGTGCTGTCGCTCCTGGACGGCATCGACGCGCTGCACCGGCTGGCGCTCGGCCGGCTCGCCGCGGCGGTCGGGACGGAGCCGCTCGAGCGCGCGCGTGCCGGGGACCCGGCGGTGGCATGGCTGCTCGAGGCCTACTCGGTCGGCGTCGACGAGCGGGCCGCCGCCGAGGCGGCACTCGACGCCGTACGGCCCTACCTGAACTCCCACGGAGGCGACGTGACGGTCCTGGCCGCGCAGGGCGGCATCGTCCGGGTCAAGCTGTCGGGCGCCTGCTCCGGCTGCACGGCCTCCACCATCACGTTGCGCCGGGGGGTCGAGGAGGCGCTGCGCGAGCATCTCCCCGGCTTCGCGGCCATGGAGGTCGAGGAGGAGGACGCCCTGCCCCACCCGCCACCGGGCCCGACGCTCCTGCAGATCGAGGATCCGCCGCTGCTGACCATCGAGTCCTTCACCCCCCGAGCGACCGGCGGGCCGGACCCGGCGTAGATGGGGTCGGGCGTGGACGCCGACGTGGTCGCGGAGCTGCGCGACCGACTGCGCCGGCACCCCGCGGACCGCCAGCCGCTGCAGCACGCGACCGCGCAGTTCCACCTCGGTGGCGTGCTCCTCGCCGACGGCGCGCTCGACGAGGCCGAGGCCGCCTTCGCCGAGGCGGCCGCGCTGTTCGGCGCGCGGGGTGCACGCCCCGAACAGGCCAAGGCACTCAACGGGCTCGGCGCGACCCTCCGCACGGCAGGCCGGCCGGGCCTGGCGGTCCGCGCCTTCGAGCACGCGGCCGCGGGCCTCGCGGAAGCCGGGCTCCCGCTCGACGAGGGCGCCGCCCGCTGCAACCTCGGTGTCGCCCTGCGCGAGGAGGGGCGCGCCGAGGACGGTGCGGCCGAGCTCCGGCGAGCCGTCGAGCTGCTCGACCCGCGCGAGGTTCCGGCGCAGGCGGCGGCCGCCGCCC
>JALYMV010000305.1 GCA_030773575.1 Actinomycetota bacterium | reverse complement strand
GATGTCGCGCGGGGTGTCGCCGATGATCACCGTGCGCTCGCGCGGCCAGTCCCCCGCCCGGGCGCGGGCCACCGGCGGCAGCTCGGCGCGGGCCTCGGCGTCCGAGCCGAAGCCGCCCTGCCCCTCGGGGAAGTGATGGCCGATCCCCGCCGCCGCGAGCTTGCGGCGCGCGACGCGCTCGAAGTTGCCCGTCACGAGCGAGAAGCGGAACTCCTCCGGCCGGGCGGCGAGCACGTCGAGGACCTCGGGGATCCCGAGCGAGACGGTCGCCGACAGGTCGGCCGGGCAGAGCGTCTCGTAGGCCGCGCAGGTTGCGGCGAGCACGTCGCCGGCGCGGCCGTCGATGACCGACGGGTCCACGCCCGAGGCCTCGAGCAGCGAGCGGGCGATCGCGTTGTCCGTCCGCCCGGCGGCGTCCACCGCGAGCCCCTCGACGTCGACCCCGTGGACGTCTGAGAGCGCCCGCTTGAGCGCCACGGCGTGCTCGGTCGAGGCCCGCTGCAGCAGCGTGCCGTCGATGTCCCAGAGGAGCAGGAGGGGCTGGATGCTCAGCGCAGGAAGGAGACGTCGGCCGGCAGCCGCCGCGCGAAGGCCGCGATCAGGCGGGCGCACGCGTCGACGTCGGAGAGCGCAACCATCTCGACCGGCGAGTGCATGTAGCGCAGCGGGACGGAGACGACCGCGGTGGGGATGCCGCCGCGCGAGACGTGGACGGCGTCGGCGTCGGTCCCCGTCGCCCGCGAGGAGGCCGACACCGTGAAGGGGATCCCCTCCACCTCCCCGGCCTCATGGAGCAGCTCGAAGACCTGCGGGTCGAGCGTCGAGCCGCGCGTGAGCACCGCACCCGAGCCGAACTTGTGCGAGCCGAGCTCCTTCTCGTTGGAGCCCGGCGCGTCGGTGGCGAAGGTGACGTCGACGACGATCGCCACGTCCGGCCGCAGCGAGTAGGCGGTGGTGTGCGCGCCGCCGAAGGTGATCTCCTCCTGGGCGACCGCCACCGCGGCGATGTCGCCGGGCGCTCCGCCGGCCTCGGCGACCAGCCGCGCCGCCTCGTAGGCGACGAAGCATCCCAGCCGGTTGTCCATCGAGCGCGAGATCACCCGGCCGTTGGGCAGCTCGACCGGCTCCGCGGCGATCACCGCCACGTCGCCGATCCGCACCATCGCCCGCGCCTCGTCGCCGTTGGCGGCGCCGATGTCGACATGCAGGTCGCGCAGCTCGGGGACCTTCTTGCGCTCCTCCTCCTTGAGCAGGTGGATCGGCTTCTTGCCGACGACGCCGGGGACCTTCCCGTCGCGCGTGGAGATCTCCACCCGCTGGCCGACGAGGATCATCGGGTCCCACCCGCCGACGCCCGTGAACCACAGGAAGCCCTCGTCGTCGATGTGATGGACGATCAGGCCGATCTCGTCGACGTGGCCGATCACCGCGGTCAGCGGACCGCCGCCGGTGCCCTTCACCCGCGCGACGGTCGAGCCGATGCTGTCGTGAGCGACCTCCGCCCCGAAGGCGGCGCACGCCTCGCGGAAGACGGCGGCGGGCGCCTGCTCGTAGCCCGAGGGCCCGGGCGCGGTGATCAGGCGGCGGAGGACGTCGGGGATCGGCACGGCGAGGCAGCCTAGTCGGCGGCGAGCAGCTGGCGCAGGACAAAGGGGAGGATCCCGCCGTGCTGGTAGTACTCGACCTCCTTGGGGGTGTCGATGCGCACGCGCGCGGTGAACGCCTTCTCCCCCGCGCGGACCGTCACCTCCTTGACCCGGCCGCCGTCGAGCCCCTCGATCGAGAACTCCTCCTCGCCCGTGAGACCGAGCGACTCGACGCTCTCGCCCTCGGCGAACTGCAGCGGCAGGACGCCCATCCCGACCAAGTTGGAGCGGTGGATGCGCTCGAAGGACTGCGCAATGACCGCTTTGACGCCGAGCAGACTGGTGCCCTTCGCGGCCCAGTCGCGCGAGGAGCCCGAGCCGTACTCCTTGCCGGCCAGGACGACGAGCGGCGTGCCCTCCTCCTGGTAGCGCATGGCGGCTTCGTAGATCGACATCTCCTCACCCTCGGGCAGCTTCCGCGTGACGCCGCCCTCGGTCCCCGGCGCGAGCAGGTTGCGCAGGCGGATGTTGGCGAAGGTGCCGCGCATCATCACCTCGTGGTTGCCGCGCCGCGACCCGTAGGAGTTGAAGTCCTTGTTCGCCACGCCGTGCTCGTTGAGGTACTTCGCCGCCGGACCGTCCTTCTTGATCGCGCCGGCGGGTGAGATGTGGTCCGTGGTGACCGAGTCGCCGAGGATCGCCAGCACCCGCGCGCCCTCGATCTCGACCGGCGGCTCGGGCTCGCGCGGGAGGTCCTGGAAGTACGGCGGTTGGCGGACGTAGGTCGACTCGGGGTCCCAGGCGAAGCGGTCGCCCGTGGGGACGTCGAGCCCCTTCCAGCGCTCGTCGCCCTCGAAGACCTCGCCGTAGGAGGAGACGAACATCTCCTGGCGCACCGCCTCCTCGACGGTGCGCGCGACCTCGGCGGAGTCGGGCCAGATGTCGGAGAGGAAGACCTCCTCGCCGTCCTCCGTCGTGCCGAGCGGCTCGTCGAGCAGATCGATGTCCATCGTCCCGGCGAGCGCGTAGGCGACCACCAGCGGAGGGGACGCGAGGTAGTTCATCTTCACGTCCGGGTTGATGCGCCCCTCGAAGTTGCGGTTGCCGCTGAGCACGGAGACCACCGCGAGGTCCTCGGCGCCCACGACGTCGGAGATCTCCTCGGGCAGCGGCCCGGAGTTCCCGATGCAGGTCGTGCAGCCGTAGCCGACCAGGTGGAAGCCGAGCGCCTCGAGGTCGTCGGTGAGGCCGGCGTGGTCGAGGTACTCCGTGACCACCTTGGAGCCGGGCGCGAGCGACGTCTTGACCCACGGCTTGGCCTTGAGGCCCTTGGCCACCGCGTTGCGGGCGAGCAGGCCGGCGCCGAGCATGACCGAGGGGTTCGAGGTGTTCGTGCACGAGGTGATCGCGGCGATCACCACGTGGCCGTGGTCGAGCTCGGCGTCCCGGCCGTCGGAGAGCGTCACCGGCACGCGGCTCGAGATCCGCTCGGCGACCTGCGCGCCGCCGGTGCCGCCGCCCGGGTCCGGCTCGGGCAGCGGCTCGTGCGAGGAGTCGCCGTTGGTGGCGGGCGGGTCGGAGGCGGGGAAGGACTCCTCGCTCCGCTCGTCGGCCTCGTTCTGCGCGGTGGTGTCGTGGCCGGGGACTCCGGGCTGCCCGCCCACGGCGGCCACCTCTCCGTCGCCGTCGCCGACCAGGTCCTCGAGCGCGAAGCGGAAGGCGGCCTTGGACTCCGTGAGCGAGACGCGGTCCTGCGGGCGCTTGGGGCCGGCGAGCGACGGGACGACATCGCCGAGGTCGAGCTCGAGCGTGTCGGTGTAGGTGGGGTCCTCGGAGTGCTCGTCGTGCCAGAGGCCCTGCTCGCGGGCGTAGGCCTCCACGAGCTCGATGCGCACCTTGGGACGGCCGGAGAACTCGAGGTAGCGCAGCGTCTCCGTGTCGATCGGGAAGATCGCGCATGTCGAGCCGAACTCCGGCGACATGTTGCCGATCGTCGCCCGGTCGGCCAGCGCGAGGTTCGGGATCCCCTCGCCGTAGAACTCGACGAACTTCCCGACGACACCGTGCCGGCGGAGCATCTGGGTGACGGTGAGGACGAGGTCGGTCGCGGTCGCGCCCTCGGGCAGCGAGCCGTGGAGCTTGAAGCCGATGACCTGCGGCAGGAGCATCGACATGGGCTGGCCGAGCATCGCCGCCTCGGCCTCGATGCCGCCGACGCCCCAGCCGAGGATCCCGAGGCCGTTGATCATCGTCGTGTGGGAGTCCGTGCCGACCAGCGTGTCGGGATAGGCCTGGGTGCGGCCGCCGCCGAGCTCCTTCTCAAAAATGACCCGAGACAAGAACTCGAGGTTGACCTGGTGGACGATGCCGGTGTCGGGCGGCACGACGGAGAACCCGTCGAACGCCTCCTGCCCCCAGCGCAGGAACGCGTAGCGCTCCTGGTTGCGCTCGAACTCGCGGTCGGCGTTGATCTGGAACGCCTGGCGCGTGCCGAAGGCATCGACCTGCACCGAGTGGTCGATCACCAGCTCGGCGGGGACGAGCGGGTTGATCTTCGCCGGGTCGCCGCCCATCTCCGCCATGGCGTCGCGCATCGCGGCGAGGTCGACCACCGCGGGCACGCCAGTGAAGTCCTGCATGACCACGCGGGCGGGGGTGAAGGCGATCTCGGCGGTCGGCTCCGCCGTGGCGTCCCAGGTGGCCAGCGCCTCGATGTCCTTCCGGCGGACGCCGACGCCGTCCTCGTTGCGCAGCAGGTTCTCGAGCAGGATCTTCAGCGAGAAGGGGAGCCGCGCGACGTCGTACTTCGACTGCAGCGCGTCGAGCCGGAAGATCTCGTAGGTGCGGCCGCCGACCTCGAGGTCGGCGCGCGCGTCGAAGGAGTTGTCGGACATGCCCCGCAGTCTGGCAGCCGCACCGCACCGCCGCCGACGCGGGCGGCTCTAGGATCCGCGCCGTGACGGAGAGCGTGTGGGACTACCCGCGGCCGCCGGCGCTCGTGCCGTGCGAGCGCCGCGTGCGCGTCGAGGTCGGCGGTGAGACGCTCGCCGACACGACCGCGGCGCTGCGGGTGCTCGAGACCTCGCACCCGCCGACGATCTACCTTCCGCCCGGCGACGTGCGGATGGACCTGCTCGCGCCGGTCGGCCGCTCGTCGTTCTGCGAGTGGAAGGGGAACGCGACGTACTTCGACGTCGTCGCGGGCGACCGCGTCGAGCGGGCGGCGGCCTGGACCTACCGCGCGCCCGTCGCGCGCTACGCGGCGCTCAAGGACTTCATCTCGCTCTACCCCGGGCGCATGGACGCCTGCTACATCGGTGAGGAGCAGGTGCAGGCGCAGCCGGGCGACTTCTACGGCGGCTGGATCACGAGCGACGTCACCGGCCCGTTCAAGGGCGCGCCGGGCACCCTGGGGTGGTGAGGCGCTTTTGAGAGCGGTGGGCCCCGGGTCACGGTAAGTGGGCGGTCATCCAGTCGCTGTGGGTGGCCATCCCGGCCGTCACGCTGGGGTGGCTCGCCGGGGCGGCGTTCCTGTACGCGGGACTGCGGGCGAGGGTGCGCAGCTGGCTGTTGCTCGCCGCGCTCTACGGCGCGACCGGCATCGCCGGCTTCATCCTCGTCGACGAGGACTCGAGCGTCGACAGACGGCCGACGACATCGGGGTGGGCCTCTCGCTGGCGACGCTCGTGTTCGCGACGCTGCATGCGCTGGCCATCCGGCGCCGCTACCTCGAGCGGATCGGCGGCCTGCGAGCCTCCCGGCTCGACGCGGCCGAGCGGGAGCTGGAGGAGCGCCGGCAGGCGCTCGAGATCGTCCGCGATGACCCGCTGCGCGCCCGCGAGCTGGGCATCGGCCGTTCGGGTGAGCCGGGCGCCTACGACGGCCACCTGGTCGACCTCAACCACGCCTCGGAGGCCGCGATCGCCGCCCTCCCGCGGATCGGTCCGGAGGTGGCGGCCCGCGCCGTCGCGGTGCGCGACGAGATCGAGGGATTCGAGTCCCTGGAGGACGCGGGCCACCTCCTCGACCTGCCGCCCGCCACCGTCGAGCGGCTGCGCGAGCTGGCGGTCTGCCTGCCCTACTGACCCCGGAACCCGGTCGGCCTGCGGGCGAGCTCGTGGGACTCGACGATGCGGTCCACCAGCCCGTACTCGAGCGCCTGCTCCGCGGTGAAGAAGCGGTCGCGATCCATGTCGTCGTGGACCTGCTCGACGCTCTGCCCGGTGTGATGGGCGTAGATCGCGTCGATCCGCTCGCGCAGGGCGAGGGTCTCGCGGGCGTGGATCTCGATGTCGGCTGCCTGGCCCTGGAAGCCGCCCGACGGCTGGTGGATGAGGATCCGCGAGTTGGGCAGCGTCACCCGCTTGCCCTCCGCGCCGCCGGCCAGCAGCAGCGAGCCCATCGACATGGCGATTCCGAAGCACGTCGTCGCCACGTCGGGCTTGATGAAGCGCATCGTGTCGTAGATGGCCAGCCCCGCGTAGACGGAGCCTCCCGGCGAGTTGATGTAGAGGTGCACGTCCTTCTCGGGTTCGGCCGCCTCGAGGTGAAGCAGCTGGGCGACCACCAGGTTGGCGATCTGGTCGTCGACGGCCTGGCCGAGGAAGACGATCCGCTCGTTGAGCAGGCGCGAGTAGATATCGAACGAGCGCTCCCCGCGCGGGCTCTGCTCGACGACCATCGGGACGAGGGACAAGGGACCGGCCTCCTTTCGTGCAACCACACGGTTGCATCTGGTTGCCGGAGCCTAGCGCATGTGCAACCATGCGGTTGCGATGAGCGAGATCGAGCGAGAGATCACCGTCCCGGCCGGGCCCGACGAGGTGTGGGAGGCGCTGACCGACGAGAAACTGCGCTCCCAGTGGCTCCACGACGCCGGCGAGCCGCGCGACATCACCGACGAGGAGGCCGACGAGGACGAGCGCTCGCTCTCCTTCCGCTGGGCCCGCCCCGGCGAGGAGGCCACCGAGGTCCGCTTCACGGTCGAGGCGGTCCCGGCGGGCACCCGCGTCGTCGTGGTCGAGTCGGCGCCGAGCCGCGCCGCCTGGGGGCCGCTGCTGCGCGCGATGGCGGCCCGCGTGCCCGCCTTCGCGTGAGCCCGGCGGCCGATCGCGTCGACGCGGTGTTCACCGCGCTGGCCGACCC
>JALYMV010000304.1 GCA_030773575.1 Actinomycetota bacterium | reverse complement strand
CCCTCACGGCGCGGCGGCGACGCGGAGGCAGCTACTCCTGCGGCTGGGGCGGGGCCTGGCCGCCGGGCGGCGCCTGGCCGGGAGCGCCGGGGACGCCCGGCGTCGGAGTGGGCTTCGGCGCGCCCTTGCAGCTCTGGGTGACGAAGCCCTTGCGGCACTCCGTCTTCTCCTTCCACTTCTCCTGGAAGTTCTTGGCGAAGGTCTCGATCGCCTTCTGCTGCTTCTGGGAGACCAGGAGCTGCTTGATCGTCGGCTTGGCCTGCTCGAGCGTCTGCTGCGACGCGGGCGTGACCTTGGTGACCTCGAAGACGTAGTAGCCGAACTGGGTCTTGACCGGGCCGGTCAGGTCGCCCTTGGCGGTGGCGAAGACCGCCTCGTCGAGCGCCTTCTCCTGCTGGCCCTTGGCCACGCCGGGCAGCTTGCCGCCCTGGGCCTTGGAGGCCTGGTCGATCGAGAACCGCTTGGCGACCTCGGCGAAGGAGTCGCCGCGCTTGATCGCCACGCGGGCCTGGTTGCCCTTGCGGCGCGTCTTCGTCAGCACGACGCGCAGGTCGCGGCGCTCGGGCTGGGCGAACCGCTGCTTGTTCTTGTTGTAGTAGGACGCGATCTCGGCGTCGGAGACCTTGTCCTGGCCCTTGGTGACCTTGTCGCGGATCTTGTTCGTGAGGAGCTCGGTGCGGGTCTGGACCGCGACGTCCTCGTTTGTGTAGCCCGACTCCTTGAGGAACTTCTCGAAGTCGCCCTTCTTGGGGAACTGCTGCTTCTTGATCTCCTCGATGCGCTTGTTGACCTCGGCGTCTGTGACGGAGATGTCCATCTCCTTGGCCTCGCCCTCGATCCACTCGAAGGAGGCCAGGAGCTGCACGACCTGGTCGCGGAGCGCCTCGTACTGCTGCTTGCACTGCGTCTTGAGCTGGGCGTCGGTGACCTGGGGCTGGCCCTTGGCCGGCTTGGGCTGGGTCTTGCGCAGCCCGGCGACGCACTCCTTGAAGTCGGGTGGCTGGGGCGTCGTGGCGCCCGGCTGGCCGCCTGAACGGGCGGCGACGGTCATCCAGTGATCGAATGACTTCTTCTCGATGGCTTCACCGTCGACCTCGGCCACGGCGTTGCCGGGAACGCCGCCGCACGCGGCGAGCACGGTCGCGGGGAGGGCGAGGACGATGAAGGCGAGGAGGATTCTCAGATGTCGGTTCACGGCGAGCCAGGGTAGCGGGGTGGGTCTAAAGCTCCGCTCAAACACGGGTCGCTCCGGGAAGCGGAGCAACGAGCGCTCAGGCCGCTTCGCGCTGCACGGCCAGCAGCACGTCGGCGGCCTGGACGACGGCCGGGAAGCGCTGCGCGGGGTCGTCGGGGACGCGCACCGAGAGCTGTGACTTGCCCGACTCGTAGAGCGCGCCGGGAATCTGGGCGCGCACCTTCTTCGCCCGCACGGAGTCGAGCTCGATCGGGGTGACCGCGAGGCGGCCCTGGCGGAAGGAGACCGCCTGGGCGCCGGCCTGGCCGAGCTTGATGCGCGCCTGCTGGAGGGTGATGAGGTTCTCGAGCGGCTCGGGCGGCTCGCCGAAGCGGTCGGCCAGCTCGCCGCGAAGCTCGGCGAGCTCCGCCACCTCGCGCGCGCCCGCGATCCGCCGGTGGACGTCGATCTTGGCCTGCTCGTAGGGGATGTAGTCCGCAGGCACGTAGGCGTCGACGTTGACGTCGAGCCGGACGGGCTCCGCGCGCTCCTCGTCGATGCCCTCCTGTTCGGCTTCCAGCGCCTGCACCGCCTCGTCGAGCATCTGCATGTAGAGCTCGAACCCGAGCGCCGCGACGTGGCCGGACTGCTCGTCGCCGAGCAGGTTGCCCGCGCCGCGCAGCTCGAGGTCGCGCATCGCGACCTTGAAGCCCGCCCCGAGCTCCGTGTAGTCCGAGAGGGCGGCCAGGCGGTTGGCGGCCTCCTCGGTCAGCGCCGCCGCGCTCGGATACAGCAGGTAGGCGTAGGCGCGCTCGCGCGACCGGCCGACGCGGCCGCGGATCTGGTAGAGCTGCGACAGGCCGAAGACGTCGGCGCGCTCGACGATCAGCGTGTTGGCCTGCGGGATGTCGATGCCGCTCTCGATGATCGACGTCGAGACGAGCACGTCGGCCTCGCCGCGCAGGAAGCCCATCATCCGCTCCTCGAGCTGCTTCTCGTCCATCTGCCCGTGCGCGACCGTGAAGCGCAGCTGGGGGCACAGCGCGCGCAGGCGCTCGGCGGTCTCGTCGATGTCCTCCACGCGGTTGTGGAGGAAGAACGCCTGCCCGCTGCGCGCGTGCTCGCGCTCGAGCGCCTGCTTGACGAGGGGCTCGTCGTACTCGCCGACGTAGGTCTTGACGGGCCGCCGGCCCTCGGGCGGGGTCTCGATCACCGAGATGTCGCGGACGCCCGCCATCGACATCTGCAGGGTCCGCGGGATCGGCGTCGCGCTCATCGAGATCACGTCGACCTTGAGCTTGAGCTGGCGCAGGAGCTCCTTCTGCTTGACGCCGAAGCGCTGCTCCTCGTCGACGATGATCAGCCCGAGGTCCTTCGCGCGGACGTCGCGGCTGAGGATGCGGTGGGTGCCGATGAGGATGTCGACCTTGCCCTCGGAGAACGCCTGGATCGCCGCCTTCTGGTCGGCGGCGGACCGGAAGCGCGAGACGTGCTCGACGGTGAACGGGTAGTCGCGCAGGCGCTCGGCGAAGGTGCCGTAGTGCTGCTGAGCGAGGATGGTGGTCGGGACGAGGATCAGCACCTGCTTGCCGGTCTCGGCCGCCTTGAAGGCCGCCCGCAGGGCGACCTCCGTCTTGCCGTAGCCGACATCGCCGCAGATCAGGCGGTCCATCGGGCGCTCCGTCTCCATGTCGGCCTTGACCTGCTCGATCGCCTCGCGCTGGTCCGGCGTTTCCCGGTACGGAAAGGCTTGTTCGAATTCCCTCAGCCAGTCGGAGTCCGGCCCGAAGGAGTGCCCGACGCGGCGGCGGCGCTCCGCGTAGAGGTTGAGCAGCTCGCCGGCCAGCTCCTGCGCGGCGCGGCGGGCGC
Organism: Actinomycetota bacterium; assembly: GCA_030773575.1. Taxonomy (GTDB): domain Bacteria; phylum Actinomycetota; class Thermoleophilia; order Solirubrobacterales; family Solirubrobacteraceae; genus JACCYI01. Next base: position 4,003 of record JALYMV010000304.1, on the reverse strand, counting down.
GGGCCTTCATCGTGTCCCAGCGGGTGCCGCCGAGCTTCGAGAGCGGCGGGTGCGCGCCGCCCGCCCCCACGTAGCGCGATATCTTCGCAAGCTGCTCGCTGGGGACGAAGACGCGGTCGGAGCCCGCGTACTCGAGGTAGAGGTAGTCGCGCGTGATGCCGGCCACCGTCTTGGTCTCGAAGCCGGCGAAGCGCGCGATCCCGTGGTCCTCGTGGACGACGATGTCGCCCGTGCGCAGGTCGGCGAAGGAGCGCAGCGCGCCACGGCCGCCGCGGGTCGGCCGCGTGGAGGCCTTGCGCCGGTGGATCAGCCGGTGCTCGGGGATCGCCGCCAGCCTCATCTGCGGGGCGATGAAGCCGTCGCGCAGCGTGGCCTCGACGAAGTGCAGCAGCGCGCCGTCCTGGCGCTCGGCACCCCACTGGACCTTCATGCGCCCGAGGTTGTAGGCGGCGCGCTCGCCCGCGCCGGCCTGCGGCCAGGCGACGACGGTCCGGTACCCCGAGCGGGTGAGCTTCTCGAGCTCGGGCTCGGCCTCGCGCAGCGATCGCGAGGCGAAGTCGGCGGCCTGGGCGCGCAGCTGGATCGGCTGGTCCGACTCGAGGCTCGAGAGGCGGACCTGCGCGCGCTGCGAGAGCGCGGCGAGGATGCCGTCCGGCTTGACGTAGAGGTGGTGGGCGTCGGCGTCGTGGAAGGCGACGCACACGTCGGCCCAGTGGTCGCGCAGGCTCGGCTCGACGTCCTCCTCGGCGGCGATCACCACCTGCGCGGCGTCCGGCAGCAGGTCCAGCAGCTCGCGGAAGTCGCCGACCGGCAGCAGCTCGGCGATGTCGGGGCGCTCGCTCGCGCGCTCGCGGGAATAGTCCACCGAGGCGCTCTCCGCGCGCTCGCGGTGCTCGGCGGCGAGCTCGGCGGCCGGGGCGATCTCGACGACGCCGGCCTCACCCAGCGAGCGCTGGGTGAAGGTCGAGAACCAGCGCAGGGACTCGATCTCGTCGTCGAAGAGGTCGACGCGGACCGCGCGATCCTCCGTCGCCGGGTAGACGTCGAGCAGCCCGCCGCGGACGGCGAACTGGCCGCGGTCCTCGACCTGGTCGACGCGCTCGTAGCCGGCGGCGACGAGGTCGGCGGCGCACTCGTCGAGGTCGAGCAGCTCGCCCTTGCGCAGGACGAACCCGTGCGGGCGCAGCGCCGGGTCCGGCACCTTCTCGGAGAGGGCGACGGCCGAGACCACCACCACGGGCGCTTCGGGGCCCGCGGCCTCGCGGAGCGCATCGAGCGCCGCGACGCGCAGGCCGACCAGGTGCGGCGGCGGCGTGAGGTGGGACTCGTAGGCGACGCCGCGGCTCGGGTAGAAGCGCACGGCGCGCGGCTTGAGCCACGCGCGGAGGTCCTGGGCGAGGTCGCGCGCGCCCCGATCGTCGCCCGCGACGACCACCGTCGGCACGGCGGGATCGCGCTCGGCGAGGGCCGCGAGGACGAACGGCCGCAGGGACTGCGAGACGAACGCGCGCCCCCCCTCGCCGGCCAGCTCGGCGGCGGCGGGATCGTGATCGAACTGGGTGAGGAGCGGGCGCAGTGACATGGGGCCGGGCACGCCGAACGGCCGCGCGGAGAGCGCGGCGGGGTGCTGCGCCCGAGTCTACGACGCGCGTCGCGCCATGATGTTGAGGCGCACGTAGTCGATCCCGTTGCCGGCGAGCTGCGCCGCGACCGCCTCGGCGAACGGCGCCCGCTCGGCGGGGGCCAGGCGCTCGAGGTGCGAGCCCAGCACGACGGTCTGCAGGTACTCGCCCATGTCGTCCGGCACGATGCGGACGTGCTGCGGCCAGCACCAGACGTCCGTGAACCGGAGCCGGCGCAGCCGAGCCTCCGTGTCAGCCGGCGAGGCGAAGTGCCACGGACCGGCCCACCCGGCGAGGGCCGGGTGGTCGACGCGGTCGATCGCCGCCCGGACCGCCGCGATGTTGCCCTCTCCCCCGCACTGGGCGACGAGCCGCCCGCCGGGAACGAGCGCGCCGTGCAGCCGGGCGAACAGCCGGTCGTGATCGGCGATCCAGTGGAAGGTGGCGGTGGAGAGGATCGCGTCGGCGGGCGGGTCGAGCTCGAGCTCGAGGAGGTCGGCGACGCGGAGCTCGACGCGCCCGGGCGTGAGCGCCGCGCGCGCCTGCTCGATCATCGACGGCGAGCCGTCGACCGCGACCACCTGTCCCGCCGGCAGGCGCTCGAGCAGCGCCGCGGTGACGCGCCCGGTGCCGCAGCCCGCGTCGAGCACCCGCTCGTCGCCGCGAAGCACGAGCCGGTCGAGCACGTCGCGCCCCATCGCCTCCAGCGGCGCGGAGATCCGCTCGTAGGAGGCGGCGTCCCAGTCGCGCGGCATGCGGGCTACTGGGCGGGCAGGCCGCCGTCGAGCACGACCCGCTCGGCCGCGTCGGCGGCGCGGCCGACGACGTCCTGGACCTCGGCGGCGGGCCGGCGCCACCTGCCCAGGACGTAGGCGGCGACGATGTCGGGGTCCGTGGAGTCGGGGCGCCCGACGCCGATGCGCACGCGGTGGAAGTCCGGACCGCCGAGCTCGCGCTTGAGCGACTTCAGGCCATTGTGGCCGGCGAGGCCGCCGCCGAGCCGGGCGCGGATCTCGCCGAACGGCAGGTCGATCTCGTCGTGGAGGACGAGCAGCCGGTCGAGCTCGACCCCGAGGGCGCCGCGCGCCGGGCCGGCCGAGCGCCCCGCCTCGTTCATGTAGGTCTGCGGCTTGAGCACCGCCACCCGCGGGCCGCCCGGGCCGGTGCGGCCCTCGACGATCTCGCCCGCGTACTTCCTGCGCCAGGCGCCGAGCTCCCACCGCCGGGCGAGCTCGTCGGCGACGAGGAAGCCGACGTTGTGCGGCGTCTGCGCGTAGCGGGAGCCCGGGTTGCCGAGCCCGACCAGCAGCCAGTCGTGCGGCGAGGGAGCCCCTTAGGCGGCGTCGGGGGAGTCGCCGGGGTCGGCGGCGCCCTCGGCGGCCTCGTCGCCCGTGTCGCCCGCGGCCTTGCCGGCCTCGATCTCGCCCTCCTCGCCGATGACGGCGGTCTCGGTCTCGATGTCGTCCTCCGTCGGCTCCTGGGTCGGCGGGGTGACGGTGGCGATCACGGTCTCCTCGAGGTCGTCGAGCAGCGTTACGCCCGACGGCGCGGTGACCACGGAGAGCGTCAGCGTCTCGTTCATCCCGAGCGCGGAGACGTCGTGGGTGATGACGTCGGGCAGGTCGCCGGGCAGCGCCTCGATGTTGAGCTCGCGCGTCTCCTGGCTGAGCACGCCGCCCTCGACGACGCCGGGCGCCACGTCGGCGCCGACGAGCTCGAGCGTCACGGTGGAGTGGATCGGTTGGCTCATGTTGACCCGCAGGAGGTCGACGTGCATCGTCTCGCCGCGCACGGGGTGGCGCTGGATGTCCTTGACGATGACCGGCTCGCCGCCGGACCCGTCGAAGGACACGTCGAGGACGGCGCCCGAGTGGGCGAGCGTGTTGCGCAGCAGCTTGGCGTCGACCTCGAAGGTGCGCGGCTCGCCGTCGCCGCCGTACAGGACGCCGGGGACGAGGCCGCGGCGGCGCAGGCGGCGCGTGGCGCGCGAGCCCTCGACGGGGCGCGAGGCGACGGGGAGTGAAGTGGTGTCCGATCCGGCCATGAGGGTTGGCCATCCTAGCGAAGGACCTCCGAAACGGGGCTTGCGCACAGGGCTCTCGCGGGTACTCTCGGTCCATGTCCCCCGACGAGGAGCTGGTGCTGATCTTCGGCGCTCTGCACCTCGTCGCCGCCCTGCTCGGCGGCGTCCTGCTGATGATGTTCATGCGCTCGGAGGAGACGACCGAGTGGCGTCCGCCCTCCGAGGACGACGAGCCGGGCGGCGGCGGCAATGACCGGACGTCGGGCAGCCCGAAGCACACCCCGCCCCCGCCCGGCGGCATCCCCCTCCCCCATGCCGAGCAGTCGCGCACCCGCTTCCGCGGGGCCGGCCGCCTGGC
>JALYMV010000303.1 GCA_030773575.1 Actinomycetota bacterium | reverse complement strand
CCTGCCGGCCGTGCGCGTCGACCGGATGCCGGGCGGCGGGCGCGTCGAGGACCGCCGGGCCCTGGCGATGATCGCCATCCTCGGCGCCGCGCCGCGCGCGCTGCTCGCCCGGGTGGAGCGCGGGCGCTCGAGCCCGAAGGGCCTGCTGCTCGAGCTCGACCGCGGGCCGGACCTCATCTTCGGCTCGGCCTCGCGAGTGCCCGCCAAGTGGGCCGCGGCGGCCCGCGTGCTCGCCGACACGGGCGCCCAGGGCGCGCTCTACCTCGACCTCCGGATCCCCGAGCGGACCGCCGCCGGCGGGGTCGGGCCGATCGAGCCCGAGCCCACCCCGGCCGGGCCCGCCGCCGACCCGACGGCACCGCCCACCACGCCGCCCGCGGTCGACCCCGCCAACCCTCAGCCGTAGCCTGAGACAGAGGCAGGTCTCGACGTAAGGTCGAGACTCTCGGCGGTGCAATGGCCATTGCCAGGGTTGCGCCGCGTTGACACGGGGAACGAAAAGCCCCTAACGTGCAGCGCCGATCGGGCGCGGGGCCACCTCGGCAACACTCAACCCTACCTAGAGGGCCGGACAGAACTCCTCATGGAAGCTGGCAGCTATCTCGCAGTGATCAAGGTGGTCGGCGTCGGCGGCGGCGGCACCAATGCCGTGAACCGCATGATCGACGCCGGGCTGTCGGGCGTCGAGTTCATCGCGGCCAACACGGACTCCCAGGCGCTCCAGATGACGGACGCCGACATCAAGCTCAACATCGGCCACGACCTCACCAAGGGGCTGGGCGCCGGCGCCAACCCGCAGATCGGCCAGGGCGCCGCGGCCGAGTCGCGCGACGAGATCAAGGAGGCGCTCAAGGGCGCGGACATGGTCTTCGTCACTGCGGGCGAGGGCGGCGGCACGGGCACGGGCGCGGCGCCCGTGATCGCGGAGATCGCCAAGAACGAGATCGGCGCGCTGACCGTGGGCGTGGTCACCCGGCCGTTCGAGTTCGAGGGCTCCCAGCGTGGCCGCCAGGCCCAGGAGGGCATCGACCGCCTGCGGGAGAACGTCGACACGCTGATCGTCATCCCGAACGAGAAGCTGCTGGCCATCGTCGAACGACGCACGAGCATCCTCGACGCCTTCCGCGAGGCCGACAACGTCCTGCGCCAGGGCGTCCAGGGCATCACGGACCTGATCACCATCCCCGGCCTGATCAACCTCGACTTCGCCGACGTCCGCACGATCATGATGGACGCCGGCTCGGCGCTGATGGGCATCGGCTCGGCCTCGGGCGAGTCGCGCGCGGCGGAGGCGGCCAAGGCCGCGATCTCCTCGCCGCTGCTCGAGGAGTCCGTCGAGGGCGCCACCGGCATCCTGCTCAACATCACGGGAGGGCGCGACCTCGGCCTCTTCGAGGTCAACGAGGCGGCGGAGATCATCCACTCGGCGGCCGACGCGAACGCGAACATCATCTTCGGCGCCGTCATCGACGAGAACCTCGCCGACGACATCCGCGTGACGCTGATCGCCACAGGCTTCGACCACGGCCGCGCGCGGCCGCGGGCGGCCCGCCAGGAGACGCGCGCCACCCGCCGCGACCGCGACGTCACGATGGACGACCGTCAGCGCTCGTCGCTCGAGATCTCCGACGACGACATCGACATCCCGCCCTTCCTGCGGTAGGAGCCGCCGTCAGGGGGCGAGCCCGGAGATTCCCTCTCGAGGTCAGGGGCGAGGCCGGGTCAGCAGGACGAGCCCGCGGACGCGCTCGCCACCGTCGGCGCCGGTGATGCGCACGCGGGCCGCGACGGAGCGCGAGGAGCGCCCCAGCAACTGGCGGGCGCGACGGGTCGCGTCGAGGCGCAGCGTGCGCCGCGTGCCCTCCAGGAGGCTGAAGCGGGTGGAGCCCAAGAGCGCGCCGGCGCGCTCGATCCGAAGCCGTCCCCGGCATCCCCCCGCGGTGTTCGAGGGGCAGGCCACGTGGATCCGGATCCGGCCGCGAGGCGACGGACGACCCGATCGACCCCGGACCAGCAGGGCCGGCACCGGACGCTGAACGTTGAAGTTGAGCGGGTCGGAGAAGTCGCTGGCGAGCTCAGGCGACTGGGACTCATAGCTGGCCCTCACCTCATGCAAGCCATCCGCTGCGGGGCGCCAGCCGCGCAGCGCGAAGGTCCCGTCGGCGGCGATGGGCACCCGGGCGAGCGGCGTGGGCGCCCTCGTTCCCGGTGCGACGACGTCGAGCCGGATCTCCTGGCCGGCGGGCAGGGGCGGCTCGGTGCGGCCGACGAGGTCGACCGCACCGCGCACGAGGGACGGATCCAGGCGTTGCAGCCCGTCGGCGGCTCGCTCGCGAGCGTGCGCGAGCGGACCCGGCTCGTAGCGCAGGCTCCCGGGCCCCTCGAGCCGGTCCTCTGCGAGCCGGGCGCTCTGCAGCGCGCCGCCGAACGGGCCGCTCGGCTCGCTGCCGAAGCCCGGCGGCACTCGGTCGTGGACCCGGAACCGCTCCGCGGCGTCCTGCCGTCTGGATCTCGAGCCGGTAGGTCAACCCACGCGTCTGGCCCGCGCCGACCTCCGGCTCGTCGACCGTCGCCCGGAACGTCGGGTCGGCGGGAGCCGCGGAGGGCAGGGCCAGTGCGACGGTCGAGACCGCCGTTGCCGCCGCGCTGCGAAGGTGCAGCATCCGGCCGCGAGGAGGCTCCCGGCGACCTGTCACGAGCAAGGCCCGTTGCTAGGGTCCGAGCCCGTCTTGGCCGCCCCCTCGGACACCCTCAAGCGGACGCCGCTGCACGATCGCCACGCCGCCGCGGGCGCCCGCCTGGTGCCCTTCGCGGGGTGGGAGATGCCGGTGCAGTACGGCAACATCCGCGAGGAGCACCGCGCCGTGCGCGCGGACGCCGGGGTCTTCGACGTCTCGCACATGGGGGAGATCGAGACGGCCGGCCCGGACGCCGAGGCCTTCCTGCAGCGGATCCTCTCCAACGACGTCTCGCGGATCGCCCCCGACGGCGCCCAGTACTCCGTCCTCACGCGCGAGGACGGCGGCGTCCTCGACGACCTCTTCACCTACCGGCTCGACGGTGCGACCCGCTTCCTGACCGTCACGAACGCCGCCAACCACGAGAAGGACCTGGCCTGGTTCCGCCGCCACGCCGAGGGCTTCGACGTCACGCTCCACGACCGCCTCCACGACTTCGCGATGCTCGCGGTCCAGGGCCCCCGCGCTCGCGCGCTCGTCGCCGGGCTGGTCGAGGGCGGCGAGCTGCCCGCCCGCTTCCGCACCGCGACGCTGACCGTCGCGGGCGCCCCCGGCACGCTCGTGGCCGGCACGGGCTACACGGGCGAGGACGGCGTCGAGCTGCTGATCGCCCCCGAGCACGCAACCGCGGTGTGGGACGCGCTGATCGCGGGCGGCGCGACGCCGATCGGCCTGGCCGCACGCGACACCCTGCGCCTCGAGGTCTGCTTCCACCTCTACGGCAACGACCTGATGGAGGAGCGCGGCCCGATCGAGGCCGGCCTGGGCTGGTGCTGCAAGGAGGCCACGGGCTTCATCGGCTCCGAGGCGATCGCCCGCACCCGCGAGCAGGGCCCGGCCGAGAAGCTGGCGCCGTTCGTCATCGACGGGCCGGGGATCGCGCGCCAGGGCAACCCGGTCGTCGGCGGCGGCGAGGTGACCAGTGGGACGCTCTCGCCGAGCCTGGAGACCGGGATCGGGATGGCCTACGTCCCGGCCGCGAGGGCGGAGCCCGGCACTCCGATCGAGATCGACGTCCGGGGAAAGATCCGCCCGGCCACCGTGAAGTCCAAGCCGCTCTACAAGCCCGAGGAGACCGACTAGCGCATGGCCGAAGCGAGCTATCCGGACGACCTGAAGTACCACCCCGAGCACGACTGGGCGCGGATCGACGGAGAGACGGCCACCTTCGGGATCACCTGGTACGCCCAGGACGCCCTCGGCGAGGTCGTCTTCTTCGACCCGCCCGAGGTCGGCAGGAAGATCGGCAAGGACGAGCCCTACGCCGAAGTGGAATCGGTCAAGGCCGTATCGGACGTGGTGGCCCCGCTCTCCGGCGAGATCATCGAGGTCAACGAGGCGCTCTCCGACGCGCCGGAGACGGTCAACGACGACCCGTACGAGGGCGGCTGGATGGTCAAGGTGCGGCTGACGGACGTATCCGAGGTGGACACCCTGATGGATGCCGCCGCGTACCGGGAGACCCTGACGTAGCCATGAGCCGCTACACCTCCGCAACCGACGCCGACCGGCGCGAGATGCTCGCGGCGATCGGCGTGCGCTCCGTCGAGGAGCTCTTCGCCGACATCCCCGCCGGCGTGCGTTTGGACCGCGACCTCGACATCGCCGCCGGGCTCTCCGAGCAGGAGGTCCACGCGCGGATGCGCGACCTCGCCGAGCGCAACGTCTCCACCGAGGACGAGGTCTCCTTCCTGGGCGCGGGGATGTACGACCACTACGTCCCGGCGCTGATCGACAACCTCGTCACGCGCTCGGAGTTCCTCACGCCGTACACGCCGTATCAGCCCGAGATCTCGCAGGGCTCGCTGCAGGTGATGTTCGAGTACCAGACGGCGATCTCCGAGCTGACCGGGCTGCCGGTCTCCAACGCGTCGGTCTACGAGGGCCCGAGCGCGGTGGCCGCCGCCGGCTACGTCGCGCGCCTGCACAACAAGCGCACCCGCTTCCTGGTCTCGCGCGGGGTTCACCCGCATGCGCGCGAGACGCTCGAGACCAACGCGCACGGCTTCGGCGCGACGGTCGAGGAGCTGCCGCTGGCCGACGGGGTGACCGACCCCGAAGCGCTCACCGCCGCGATCGGCGACGATCAACGATCGACTCCGTCGACCGCCGCCGTCTTCCTCGCCCAACCCAACTTCCTCGGCGCCGTCGAGGACCTCGAGGCGCTCGCGCCCGTCGCGCGCTCGACGGGCGCGCTGCTGATCGTCTCCTGCGACCCGATGACCCTCGGCGTCATCCGCCCGCCCGGCGACTTCGACGTCGACATCGCGGTGGGCGAGGGCCAGCCGCTCGGCAACCGGCTGGACTTCGGCGGCCCGTCGTTCGGCTTCTTCTGCGCCCAGGAGGCGCTCCTGCGCAAGATGCCGGGCCGCATCGCGGGGGAGACCACCGACGTCGACGGCCGCCGCGGCTTCGTGCTCACGCTGCAGACCCGCGAGCAGCACATCCGCCGCGAGAAGGCGACCTCGAACATCTGCACCGCCCAGGCGCTCAACGCGCTGGCCGGCGTCGTCTACCTGAGCTGGCTGGGGCGCGAGGGCATCGGCGAGATCGGCGAGCTCATGCTCCAGCGCACCGCCTACGCGCGCCGCGAGCTCGCCGCCCTCAACGGCGTCGAGCTCCTGCACGAGCAGCCCGTCGTCCGCGAGTTCGCGGTCGAGCTGAGCGCGCCGGTCGAGCGCGTGGTCGAGCGCTGCGCGGCCGAGGGGGTCAACCCGGGCTACGCGCTCGGCCGCGACTACCAGGAGCACCCCAACGGCCTGCTCGTCGCGATCACCGAGCAGCGCTCGCGCGCGGACATCGACCGGCTCGTGTCGGTCCTGGGGGCCGCCGTGGCGGCCGAGCGCACGGAGGTGCACGGACCCCGCGGGTCCACCCCCACCCCGGTAGCGACCCTGAACGGAGGCTGATCGGGTGCGTGGTGACTCGACGATCAACGAGAACCGGCTCCACGGCTACCCGGGCATCGCCGACAACGAGGGCCAGGACGGCCGGCGGCCCGTGCTGCACGAGACGCCGATGCAGCGCGACCGCGCGCGCACGATCTGGGACAAGTCCAAGCCGGGCCGGCGCGCCTTCACGGCGCCCGAGCCCGACGTCGACGCCCAGCCGCTCGACGAGCTGATCCCCGCGCGGATGCGGCGCACCGAGCCGCCGCGGCTGCCCGAGATCACCGAGCCCGAGATCAACCGCCACTACAAGCGGCTCTCGACGCGCAACTTCGACCTCGACGAGGGCTTCTACCCGCTCGGCTCGTGCACGATGAAGCACAACCCGAAGATGCACGAGCGGGTCGCCGCGCTGCCGGGCAACTGCCGCCTGCACCCGCTCCAGGACCCGAAGCGCGCGCAGGGCGCCCTCGAGCTCATGTACGAGCTCCAGGTCGCGCTGGCGGAGATCGCCGGGCTGCCGCACGTCCATCTCCAGCCGAGCGCCGGCTCCCACGGCGAGCTCGCCGGCGTGCTGCTCACCCGCGCCTACCACGAGGATCGCGGCGACCACCGCACGAAGGTCCTCACCCCCGACACCGCCCACGGGACCAACCCGGCGACGGTGACGATGGCGGGCTACGAGGTCGTCAAGGTCGGGACGGACGCCGACGGCGGCGTCGACGTCGACGACCTCCGCGCCAAGGCCGACGACCAGGTCGCCTGCCTGATGCTCACCAACCCGAGCACGCTCGGGCTCTTCGACCGCAACATCGAGGAGATCGCCTCGATCGTGCACGGCGTGGGGGCGACGCTCTACTACGACGGGGCGAACCTCAACGCCGTCATGGGCATCTCGCGCCCGGGCGACATGGGCTTCGACATCGTCCACTACAACCTCCACAAGACCTTCACGCAGCCCCACGGCGGCGGCGGGCCGGGGGCGGGGCCGATCGCGGTCTCCGACCGCATCGAGCCGTACCTGCCGCGGCCGCAGGTGGTGCGCCGGAAGGGAGGAAAGGGTTTCGTCCGGCCGGACATCGCCGGCGCTCGTCCTCTGGACGACGTCACCTACGACCTCGACTACGACCGCCCGAAGTCGATCGGCCGCCTGCGGGGCTTCCAGGGCAACTACGGCGTCTTCGTGCGCTCCTACGCCTACATCCTCTCCCTCGGCGGCGACGGGCTGCGAGAGGCGTCCGAGGTGGCGGTCCTCAACGCCAACTACCTGCTCGCGCGGCTCAAGGAGGCGGGCGTGGCGGAGTACCTGCCCGTCGCGTACGACCGCCTGTGCATGCACGAGTTCGTGCTCTCGGGCGCGGCGATGAAGCGCGAGCTCGGGCTCAAGACGCTCGACCTCGCCAAGCGGCTGCTGGACTTCGGCTTCCATCCGCCGACGGTCTACTTCCCGCTGCTCGTCGACGAGGCGCTGCTCGTCGAGCCGACCGAGACGGAGACCAAGGAGACGCTCGACGCCTTCGCCGACGCGATCGCCCAGATCCTCCGCGAGGCCGCGGAGGACCCCGAGATCGCCCGCAACGCCCCCTACACGACGCCGGTCCGCCGCCTCGACGAGGCGGGCGCCGCCAAGCGGCCGGTCATCCGCCAGGCGCTCTGACCGATCCGCGGCTGCAGCTCGCCGCCGCCAACGCCGCGGCGATGGCGGCCGCGGTGGCCGGCCGGCTCTCACACCGGGTGCTCGAGCGCCCGGAGCTCGTCGCGGTCGACGGCGCGGAGACGCGGCGGCGGGTCCTTTCGCTGACGCCCTGGCCCGACCCGCCGGCCACCGCCGCCGCGCTCGAGGCCTTCTTCGCGGGTGGGCGTGGGCCGATCCTCGTCGAGGATCCCTTCGGCGGGCTCGACCTGGCGCCGCACGGCTTCACGGTCGCCGACGCGATGGCGGTCATGGCCCGCGAACCGCGCCCGGCCGCTGCTTCGCCGGCCGGCGGGGTGGAGGTCGAGCGGGTGGCGGAGCCGGGGGCGTTCGCACTCGCCGAGGCGGTCGTCCGCGAGGGCTTCCCGATG
>JALYMV010000302.1 GCA_030773575.1 Actinomycetota bacterium | reverse complement strand
CGCCCGCGCCACTCGCCGCGGCTCTGGGTCAGCCGCTCGGGCCTCCAGTCCAGCCGGGAGGCCAGCCAGCCCTGAAAGAGCATCGCCGCGGCGCCCGAGTCCTCGCGATGGCGGACGGTGACCGCCGTGATCTCGAGCAGCGGCGCGCGCAGCGCGGGCGGGTCGAACGCCGCCGCGACGCGCTCGCGCCACGGCGTGGAGCGCAGCCACGCGAGGTCGACGACGTAGAGGTCCTGAGCGAGCTCGTCGGCGCGGCAGAGCGCGACGTCGATCTCGGGCTCGTCGTGGGAGTCGATCAGGACGACCTGGGCGAGGCGGCGCAGCGCGTCGACGCCCTCGGCGTGTCCGTGGGGCGCCCACACGACGGTCGCGAGATCGGAGACCACGAGCGGGTCGACGATCGTGTCGAGCGAGCGCAGGTGCTGCGGGCCGATGTCGATCTCGACGTGCTCGCGCCCGACGGACAGGACGCCGGAGCTCTCGGCGGCGAGGCTCGCCCGCGCGTCGAGCGCCGTCTGCCCGCGGCGCACCGCGCAGACGATCAGGCGGGAGGGGTGATAGCGGCCGATGCGCTCCAGGCGGTTCTCGATCTCCCCCCGGAAGTCGGCGTCGACGATCGCCACCAGGTTGAGCACCCGCGCGGGGACGACCGCCTCGGACTCCGAGTTCGCCCCCGTGAGCAGGTCGCGCAGCGCAGCCTCGATCCGCGAGGGCGTCGTGTCGCGCTCGCGCCAGAGGTCGGCGACCGCCGCGCCGGTCACAGCGGGCGCCACCGCCTGGCCTCGCCCAGCAGGCCCTCGGCCTCCTCGGGGCCGGCCGAGCCGGCGGGATAGGTCGGCAGCGGCTGGTCGTCGCGCTCGTGCCAGGCCTCGAGGATCGGGTCGATGATCGCCCACTGACCGAGGACCTCGTCGTTGCGGGTGAAGAGCGTCGCGTCGCCGCGCATCGCGTCCATGATCAGCCGCTCGTATGCCTCGGGCGACTGCGACATGAACGTCGTACCGTAGTTGAACTCCATGTTCACCGGGCGGATGCGCATCCTGGTGCCGGGGATCTTCGCCCCCAGCGATATCGAGACGCCCTCGTTGGGCTGCATGGTCATCACGATCTGGTTGGGCTGGGCGCCGACGGACCCGTTGCCGCCGAACGCGAGCGTGGGCACCGGCTTGAGCATGACCGCTATTTCGGTGACCTTGCGCGCGAGCCGCTTGCCCGTGCGCAGCACGATCGGCACGCCGGCCCAGCGCCAGTTGGAGACCTCGAGGCGCAGCGCCGCGTAGGTCTCCGTCCGAGAGCCCTCCGGGACGCCCTCCTCCTGCAGGTAGCCCGGCGCCTCCTCGCCGGCCACCAGGCCGCCGGAGTACTGCGCGCGGACCGTGTTCTCGGCGACGTCCTGGGGCGTCGGCGGGCGGATCGCCTGGAGCACCTTGACCTTCTCGTCGCGGATCTTCTCCGCCTCGAAGGTGGCGGGCGGCTCCATGCACAGCAGCGCGACCAGCTGCATCATGTGATTCTGGACGAGGTCGCGCAGGGCGCCCGACTGGTCGTAGTAGCCCGCGCGCGAGCCGATCCCGATGTCCTCCGACGCGGTGATCTGGACGTGGTCGATGTAGGACCGGTTCCAGACGGGCTCGAAGATCAGGTTCGAGAACCGCAGCGCCAGCATGTTCTGGACGGTCTCCTTGCCCAGGTAGTGGTCGATGCGGAAGACCTGCTGCTCGCGGAAGGCGCTCGAGACCACCTCCTGAAGCTCCTGCGCCGAGGCCAGGTCGGTGCCGAACGGCTTCTCGATGATCACCCGCACGTCGACGTCGCGGGAGAAGTTGAGCCCCGCCGCCTTGAGCGCGCGGGTGATGACGGCGAAGTACTCGGGCGCGGTGGACAGGTAGTAGGCGCGGTTGAGCGGCAGCCCGTGCTCCTCGTCGAGCGCGGCGAGCTTCTCCCCCAGCCGCCCGTACCCCGACTCGTCGTCGAAGCCGAAGCCGATGTAGGAGAGCCGGCCGAGCAGCCCGTCGAGGACCTGCGGGTCCGGCGGCCGGCGCGAGAAGGACTCGATCGCCTCGCGCGCCCCGGCGCGGAAGTCGTCGTCGGACTGCTCGCGGCGCGAGACGCCGACCAGGTTGAAGCGCTCGGGCAGCGCCCCCTCGTGGGCGAGGTTGTAGAGCGCCGGCAGCAGCTTGCGCCGGGCCAGGTCGCCCGTCGCGCCGAAGATCGTCAGCGTCGTCGGCGGGACCGGCAGCCGCTCCAGGCCGGCGACGAGCGGGTTGGCGTCGAGCTCGACGGCCATGGTCCGATCAGCCTCCACCGGCCGCGCGCTCGACGGCGTGGCCCCCGAACTGGTTGCGCAGCGCCGCCAGCATCCTGTGGGTGTAGTCCCCGTTGCCGCGCGAGTAGAAGCGCGCGTAGAGCGCCGCGGTGATCACCGGCGTCGGGACGTCCTTGTCGATGCCGTCGAAGATCGTCCACCGGCCCTCGCCGGAGTCCGAGACGTGGCCGCGCAGGTCGGCGAGGTCGTTGCCCTCCTCGGCGAACGCGCGCTCGGCGAGCTCGCAGAGCCAGGAGCGTACGACCGAGCCGCGGTTCCACAGCCCCGCGACCTCCTTGAGGTCGATGTCGAACTCCGAGGCGTGCATGAGCTCGAAGCCCTCCGCATAGGCCTGCATGAGGCCGTACTCCACGCCGTTGTGGACCATCTTCACGTAGTGGCCGGCGCCTGGGGCGCCGAAGTGGCGCCACCCGTCGGGTGGCGCGAGCACGTCGAGGATCGGCGAGAGGCGCTCGACCCCCTCCTCGGGGCCGCCGACCATCATGCAGTAGCCCACCTCGAGCCCCCAGACGCCGCCGCTCGTGCCGACGTCGACGTAATGCAGGCCGCGCTCGGCCAGCTCGGCGCCGCGGCGGATGTCGTCGTGGAAGTTCGAGTTGCCGCCGTCGACGATCAGGTCGCCCGGCTCGAGCAGCTCCGCGAGCCGCTGGACGGTCTGCTCCGTCGGGTCGCCGGCGGGGACCATCACCCACACCGCGCGCGGCGCGTCGAGGTTTCCGACCAGGTCCTCGAGCGAGGAGGCCCCCGTCGCGCCGTGGCCCTCGGCGGCGGCGACGGCATCGGCGTTGAAGTCGAACGCCACGCACTGGTGGTCTGAGTCGCGGTGGATGCGATGGACCATGTTGCCGCCCATCTTCCCGAGCCCCACGAAGCCGATCTGCATGCTCAGTCTCCTTCGATCCGGCGGGTCAGCGCGGCGATGCCTCCGGCCGGGTCGCCCGCGGGCAGCCGCACCCGGGCCGCCTTGAGGTCGTGGCCGCGCAGGGTCTGGAGGTCCCCGTCCGCCTGGGCGGAGATCAGGGTGCGGAAGCCGAACGGGCGGCCGGGGATCTCGAGGTCGAAGTCGGAGTCGTGCGTGAGCTGGAGGAACGCGCCCACGTGCGGGCCGCCCTTGTGCAGCTGGCCCGTGGAGTGCAGGAAGCGCGGGCCGTAGCCGAAGGTGGTCGCCACGCCGTGGCGCTCGACGACCGCCCGGCGCAGCCGGCCGACCGCCGCCTCGACCTCGGCCGAGTAGGGCAGGTAGCCCATGATCGCCAGGTAGCGCGGCGGCTCGAGCGCGTCGCCGAGGAGGTCGGAGAGGTCGCCGTCCTCGAGCGCGGGCGCACCCTCGTCGAGGACACGCTGGGTGGCGTCCTTGGCCGCCTGCACGTTGGGCTGGTCGAACGGGTTGATCCCGAGCACCCAGCCCGCGACCGCGGTGGCGAACTCGGCGAAGAAGAAGAGCCGCCCGAGGTCGGGGGCGCCGGCGAAGGTCGCGGTCAGCGTCGGGTGGCCGGCCGCCGCCAGCGAGGCGACCCACTCGGCGTGCCCCGCGTCGGGCGCGTGCTCGTTGCGCAGGTGGACGAAGACGCGGTCGGGTCCGTAGTCGCCGGGCGCCGCGAGCGGCTCGTCGGCGACGGGGAGGATCCCCTTGCCCTCCTTGCCCGTCGACTCGGCGATGAGCTGCTCGACCCACACCCCGAACGACGACACGGGGCCGTCGACGACGAAGGTGAGCTTGTCGCGGCCACGGAGCGCGAGCTCCCCCAGCGCGACGCCGAGCCACAGCCCGGAGTTGGCGTCGGGCTCCTG